>NZ_JBHVDX010000021.1:0-75073 GCF_042802555.1 Streptomyces sp. NPDC057474
CGCGCTCACCGCGCGAGCGCCGCCCGAGCCGTTTCCAAGGCCTGTTCCGCATAGCCACGGCCGAACAGCACCGCATGCACCAGCAGCGGGAAGAGCTGGTGGAGGCCGACGCGGTCCGTCCAGCCGTCGGTGAGGGGCGCCGCCCGTCGGTAGCCCTCCAGCACCCGGTCCAGGTGAGGGCAGCCGAAGAGGGCCAGCATCGCCAGGTCGGTCTCGCGGTGGCCGCCGTGCGCGGCCGGGTCGATGAGCCGGGCGTGGCCGTCGGCGCCCCACAGGACGTTGCCGTTCCAGAGGTCGCCGTGCAGCCGGGCGGGCGGCTCGGCGGGGCCCGCGAGGTCGGGCAGCCGAGCGCACACGTCCTCGATGATGGCGGCCTCGGCCGGGCGGACAGTGCCGTCGTCGACCGCGCGGCGCAGATACGGCAGCACGCGGTGCTCGGCGTACCAGGCAGGCCAGTCGGTGCCGGGGACGTTCCGCATGGGGGCACGCCCGATGTACGCCTCCCTCGGGCCGCCGGGCGGCGGGGAGCCGAAGGCGGGCGCGCCGGCGGCGTGCAGGGCGGCCAGGTCGGCTCCGAGACGGGCCGCCGCCACGGCACTCGGTGCCCCCTGCTCCACCAGGTCGATCACCAGGCGGCGCCCGTCGTGGCCGTACACCGTCGGGACGCGGACCGTGTCCGCCCCGGCGAGCCAGCGCAGTCCGGCCGCCTCGGCCTGGGCCGCGCCGGGGCCGTCGCCGAGCTTGACGAGCACCTTCCGGCCGTCGTCGAGGCTGACCTCGGCGAGCGTCCCGGACAGTCGGCGTTCGCCGGTCGCCGGGCGGCCGGTGAGCCTCGCCGCCAGGGCACCGGGTGCCGTGCGATCGGCCACGGCGCATCACCTCCAGATCTCATGCCCTCAGACGTCTGACAGGATCCCGCGAGCCCCAGGTGTGGCGCCGGTGAAATCTCCTACCCATGTCTTGACATACAAACGAAACGCTCCGTAGCTTGGCCGATCATTTAGATTCGTGAAGTAAGTTCACGGATATGAACAGTCGGGCGGACGGCCCGGGAGAACAACGGAGTGTGCCCATGGGCGTTCGCCGACGAAGTCGCCGCCTGGCAGCCATGATCACCGTCGCGGGGCTCGCGTTCGGGACGGCGGCCTGCGGATCGGGGGCCGACAGCGCCGGGGGCGGTGATCCGAACACACTGGAGGTCTGGACCCGGAGCAACCCGGACCCGGCCGCCACGTACGAGCGGGTGTTCGCCGCCTTCACCGAGAAGACCGACATCAAGATCGACTACCAGCCGGTCATCAACTTCGACCAGCAGCTCCAGAGCCGGGCGTCCACCAAGGACCTCCCTGACGTGATGATCAACGACACGGCGCTGATGGGCAGCTACCAGAGCCAGGGATTGCTCAAGCCGATCGATCCGGCCGCGATCGAGGGCCACGACCAGATCACCGACAGGACCTGGGCCTCCACCGTCGGCATCGACGGCGCGCACTACGGCATCCCGTACTCACGTCAGGCCCAGACCCTGATGATCCGCAAGGACTGGCTGCAGAAGCTCGGGCTCAAGGCGCCGACGACCTGGGCGGAGATGCTCGGCGTCGCGAAGGCCTTCGCGGAGCGCGACCCGGACGGCGACGGCAAGAAGGACACCTACGGCATGGTCGTCCCGGGCAGCGCGCAGAACGGTTACGCCGCCTGGTGGGGCGCCAGCTTCCTCTGGTCCGGCGGCGCGAAGATCATCGAGCCGGAGGGCAAGGGCTACCGCCCCGCCATGGACTCGGCCGCCGCCGTGCGCACCGTCACCTGGATGAAGGACAACCTCTTCTGCGGTGACAACGGTGTCATCCAGCCCGGCGCCATCAGCGCCGTCACCGGCACGGCCACCAACTTCCAGGACGGCAACGCCGGGATGTACCTCACGGGCCCGTACAACATCGCCACCTACGACGCGACACCCGGCAAGGACAAGTACGAGGTCGTCCCGTTCCCCGCGGGCCCGGCCGGGTCCACCGTGCTGGCCGACGGCGAGAACATCTACTTCGGCGCCAGGACCGGCAAGACGAAGCAGGAACAGGCCCTCGCCGCCTTCCTGATCTCCCCCGAGGGCCAGAAGCTCGCCATGACCGGCGCGAACCAGCCCGTGGTCCGCATCCCCGTCAACGCAACGCTCGACGCGGCCCAGGTACGGGACGACCCCCGCTGGAGCGTCGTGCAGAAGGCGTACGAGGACGCCTCGGAGCAGTTCCCCAACGCGCCCGACTTCGCACCGATCAAACAGGACACCGCCGACGCCCTCAACGCGGTCTTCACCTACTGCGGCAGCGACGTCGGCACCGGACTCAAGGAACTCAACGACACGCTCGCCGGTGACCTCAAGGACCAGGACCTGTTGCAATGACCGCTACCACCATCGCGCCGGACCGGCGCAGAGCGCTCGCCAAGCGGGTCCTCTCCAAGAAGGCCGTCCTTCCCTGGCTGTTCCTGGCCCCCGGCCTGCTGCTCGCCCTCGTCTTCAAGTTCGTGCCGATGGGCAAGGGCATCTGGCTCAGCTTCTTCGACGTACGGCCGTTCCTCGGCGACAAGTGGGTCGGCCTCGACAACTACACGCGGGTCCTGACCGACCACCGCTTCCAGGACGCGGTCGGCCACACCCTCCTCCTCGGCATAGGGCAGTCGCTCGGCGCGATCGTCGTCGGCTTCTTCCTGGCGCTGCTGCTGGAGGGCCAGGCCCGCTCACTGAAGATCATCCGCACGGCCGTCTTCCTGCCGGTCGTCACCGCGACCGCCGTGGTCGGTGAGCTGTGGCGGCTGATGTACTACCCGACCTCCGACGGCCTCGTGAACAGCGCCCTCGGCTTCCTCGGCCTCGGCCCGACACCGTTCCTCGACAACCCGGACACCGCGCTCTGGGCGACGATGGTCATGGGCATCTGGATGACCGCCCCCTACAACATGGTGATCATCCTCGCCGGACTCGCGGGCGTGGACCGCACCTTGTACGAGGCCGCCGCGATGGACGGTGTCTCGCTGTGGCAGCGGCTGCGGTACGTGACCCTGCCGGCGATCCGCCCCGCCATCGGCATCGTCCTCACACTGGCCGCCATCCGCGGTCTGCGTGTCTTCACCGAGGTGTACGTCCTCACGGGCGGCGGCCCCGCCGGATCCACCGAAGTGTGGATGACCCGCGCCTACACCCTCGGCTTCACCCGCAACGACATCGGCGGCGCGTCGGCGGCCTCCGTCGTCCTGCTCGCGGTGACGCTGCTGCTCACCGTCTCCGTCTACCACTTCCGCAAGAGGGGAGACGTGCGATGAGCGCACCAGCCCTCGACCCCGTCCGGACCCCGTCGTCCGACGAGGCCGTCACTTCGTCCAGGCGAACGGGCAAGCAGGCCCGTACGACGCCCGCCCGCTTCGACACCGCGCTCGGCTGGAACGACCGGCCCGGCGTCTCCTGGGCCCTGCGGATCCTGCTGTGCGCGACAGCGCTCGGCATCTTCGCCGTGCCCTTCCTGACGATCGTCTCGGGTGCCCTCAGTACCCACCCCAGCGGTTCGTCCCTGTCGTTCCTCCCGCACGACAGCACGCTGCTCAACTTTCGGGTGGCCGGGGAGCGCGGCATCTGGGACTACTTCACCAACTCGCTCGTCATCGCGGGCGGCGGACTCCTGCTCCAGCTCGTGGTGTGCGTGCTCGCCGCGTATGCGCTGGCCCGGCACCGGTTCCGTGGTCAGGCGCTGATCATGACCCTGTTCATGCTGACGATGATGCTCCCCGAGGAGGTCATCGCCATCCCGCTGTCCCTGGTCCTCGGCCATGTCCCGGTGGTCGGCATCGACCTGAAGGGCACCGTCTGGGGCGTCATCCTGCCGCTCGGTGCCTGGGGCTTCTCGGTGATGCTGCTGACCGAGTTCATGAAGGACATCCCGAGCGAGATCGAGGAGGCCGCCCGGCTCGACGGCGTCGGCGAACTGCGGATGCTGTGGCAGGTCGTCCTGCCGCTGTGCAAGCCCGCGCTCGGGGTGGCCGGGGTCCTCGGCTTCATCATGATCTGGGACCAGTACCTGCTGCCGCTGATCGCCGCCAAGGACCCGACCGACTACACGGTCACCGTGGCCCTCTCCGTCCTGCGCACCGACCCCGAGGTCGGCTCGGGCGTCGTCCTCGCCGGCGCGGTCATCGCGCTCCTGCCCAGCCTTGTCGTCTACCTGCTCCTCCAGCGCTCGCTGGTCACCGGCATCGCCGCCGGGGCCACCAAGGGCTGAACCCCCACTGGTAATACGAGGGATACATGAAGTTCCAAGGAGTGCTGTTCTTTCCGGTCACGCCGTTCGCTTCGGACGGTTCGGTGGACGAGGAACGGCTCGCACAGCACATCGAGGCCGGGGTCGCGGCCGGTGCCGGGGGCGTGTTCGTCGCCTGCGGCACCGGTGAGTTCCACGCGCTGACGCCCGCGGAGATCGAGCGGGCCACGCGGGTCGCCGTGTCGACGACGGCCGGGCGGGTTCCCGTGCTGGCCGCCGCCGGGGGCCCGTCCCCGGTCGCCCGCGACCAGGCGGCCCGCGTCGAACGGGCCGGCGCCGACGGCATCCTGCTGCTGCCGCCCTATCTGGTGAGCGCGCCGCAGCAGGGCCTGGTGCGGTACGTCAGGGAGGTCACGGCGGCCACCGGCGTGCCGGTCATCTTCTACCAGCGCGGCACCGCCCGCCTCACCGCGGACACCGCCGCCGAGATCGCGGCCCTGCCCGGGGTAGTCGGTCTCAAGGACGGCATCGGGGACATCGAGCGGATGCACCGGATCGTGCGCGCGGTACGGGCCGTGCCGGGCACGGAGGGCTTCCAGTTCTTCAACGGACTGCCCACCGCCGAGATGACCGCGCCCGCCTACCAGGGCATCGGCGTCGGCCTGTACTCCTCCGCCGTGTTCGCCTTCGCCCCGGAGATCGCCCTCGCCTTCCACCGGGCGCTCGCCGAGGGCGACGAGGCACTGGTCGCCACGCTCCTCGACGAGTTCTACGGCCCGCTCGTCGAACTGCGCGACGAGGTGCCCGGATACGCCGTGGCGCTGGTCAAGGCCGGGGTGACCCTTCGCGGCCTGGACGTCGGCGGTGTACGGGCGCCGTTGATCGACCCGGCCCCGGAGCACGTCGCCCGGCTGGCGAAGCTCATCGACCATGGCCTGGAGGTGGTGGGCGCGTGATGCCGAACCGTCACGGACTTGGCCGTCATGGCCTTGGCCTTCACGGCTTTGAGAGGGTGGGCGTATGACCGGCGCCGCACCGGGGACCCGGATCCGGGAACTGCTCGTCACCCCGATCGCCTTCCGTGACCCGCCGCTGCTCAACTCCAACGGCGTCCACGAGCCCCTCGCCCTGCGGACCATCCTCCAACTCGTCCTGGAGGACGGCACGGTGGGGCTCGGCGAGTCGACGGGCGGCACCGTCCGCCTGGAGCGGCTCGATGCCGCCGCGAAGGCGGTGGTCGGCCTGGACGTCTTCGACACCACCGCCGTCTCGGCCGCGATCGACACCGTCCTGCTGCCGACCGTGCCCAGCTCCCACGAACGCGGCTGGACCACCTCGGCGGTCGAGGTGGCCTGCCTCGACGCGCAGGGCAAGCTGCTCGGCCGCCCGGTCAGCGATCTGCTGGGCGGCCGGGTCCGCGACTCCGTGCCCTTCGCCGCGTACCTCTTCTACAAGTGGGCCGAACACCCGGCGCTCGACGGTCGCCCGGCGGTCGGGGACGACTGGGGCGAGGCACTGGACCCGGCCGGTGTCGTCGAGCAGGCGCGACTGATGCAACAGCGGTACGGATTCAGCTCGTTCAAGCTCAAGGGGGGTGTCTTCCCGCCGGACGAGGAGATCGCCGCGATCAAGGCGCTCACGGAGGCCTTCCCCGGGCAGCCGCTGCGGCTGGACCCCAACACGGCCTGGACGGTGGAGACCTCGACCTACGTCGCCCGCCAACTGGACGGCGTACTGGAGTACTTGGAGGATCCGACCGCAACCATTGCCGGTATGGCGGAGGTGGCGAAGGAATCGCCGATGCCGCTCGCCACTAACATGTGCGTGGTCGCCTGGGAGCATCTGAAGCCGGCGATCGAACAGAACGCGATCCAGGTGCTGCTCACCGACCACCACTACTGGGGCGGACTGCGCCGCACCCGTGAACTGGCCGCCGTATGCGAGGCGTTCGGGCTCGCCCTGTCCATGCACTCCAACTCGCACCTGGGCATCAGTCTGGCCGCGATGACCCATGTCGCGTCGGCCATCCCCAACCTCGACCACTCCTGCGACACGCACTACCCGTGGAACTCGGCGGACGACGTCATCGTCCCGGGCGTGCTGGAGTTCCGCGACGGGGAGGTCGCCGTGCCCACCGGGCCCGGGCTGGGCGTGGAACTGGATCATGAGGCCCTCGACCGGCTGCACCGGCTGTACGTCGACTCGGGCATGCGCTCCCGGGACGACACCGGGTACATGCGCCGGATCCAGCCGGGGTACGAGCTGAGACTGCCGCGCTGGTGAATCACCTGTGACCGCCGCGCTGGTGAATCACCGCTGATCAGGGGCAGCCTCCGGGCAGCCCCTTTTCGCGTGGGCGGCGTCGTGCGCCCTCCGCGCCGGTCGCGGGAGGCGGGCGACGGGCGCGTGAGCACGGAGCGGCCGGTGATCTGCCTCGGTCGGCGGTTTCCGCACCCCCAGGACCCGAAGTCGCCCCTTTCACGCGGTGCCCGACAGGCCGTCCCGCCTGTTTGGCTTGAACCGCGACGCGCGCCACTCATCCGCACGTGCCGCCTCACCGTCGCACGTGCCGCCTCGCCGTCGCCGATCCGGCGTCGATCCGGCGTCGATCTCCTCGGAATCCGCCCCCACGACCAAGTCGTAAGCGCGCCACCCGAGTTCCGTGTCTCGACCGCACCCGGCGTTCGCCCGTGTCCAGGCGCGTCCCCGCACGCATCCGTACGTCCACGCACATCCGCTCACCTATCGGGAGGGAATGTGACCGCCCCCGTAAGCTCCTCCGAAAGCGCACCGGAACCCGCCGACGAACCGCAGTTCACCAGCCTCAGCACCCAGGCCGCGCGGCAACTCGCGACGACCACCAAGTCCGAACCGCAGATGCAGGCCATCACCTCGCGGTGGCTGCTCAAGACACTGCCGTGGGTGGACGTCAAGGGCGGCGCCTACCGGGTCAACCGCCGTCTCCAGCTCCGTATCGGCCGGGGCCGGGTGCAGTTCGACCAGCACGGCGCCGACGACGTCAAGGTCATCCCGGAGACGCTCACCGAACTCCCCGCGCTACGCGGCTACTGCGACCTCGCGGCCCTGAGGGAGATCTCCTCCCGGTTCCGGGTGCGTGAAGTACGAGCCGGGCAGGTGCTGGTGGACGCCGGGCAGCCGGTGACCGAGGCGTACCTCGTGGTGCACGGCCGGTTCACGCGCTACACCACCGGCAAGTACGGCGAGGAGGAGGTCCTCGGCGTCATCAGCGACGGCGACGGTCTGGGCGACGAGGCCATCGGCCACGCCGACCCCCTGTGGCTCAGCTCGGTACGGGCCGACACGGCGGGGGTGGTGCTGGCGCTCAACTGGGACGTGCTGACGGCGTTCGTGGAGCGCACGCCGTCCCTCGCCGCCCAGTTCGACGCCTTCGCCGAGCGGCAGCGCAAGCCCGTGAACCGCAAGGGCGAGGCGGACGTGCCCCTGGAGGCCGGGCACGTGGGCGAGTTGATGCTGCCGGGCGGCTTCGTCGACTACGACCTGGCGCCGCGCGAGTACGAACTCTCCCTCACCCAGACGGTGTTGCGCGTCCACACCCGGGTCGCGGACCTCTACAACAACCCGATGAACCAGACGGAGCAGCAACTCCGCCTGACCATCGAGGAGATCCGCGAACGCCAGGAATGGGAGCTCGTCAACAACCGCGAGTTCGGGCTGCTGCACAACATCGACTACAGCCAGCGCGTCAGCACCTTCTCCGGGCCGCCGACCCCGGACGACATGGACGAGCTGCTGTCCATGCGCCGCAAGACCCGGCTGTACCTGGCCCATCCGAAGGCGATCGCGGCCTTCTTCCGGCAGTGCAACCGGCGCGGGCTGGTGCCCGGCACGGTGAACGTCGACGGACACGAGGTGCCCGCGTGGCGCGGTGTGCCGCTCTTCCCGTGCAGCAAGATCCCGATCACCCCGCAGCACACCACCAGCATCATCGCGCTGCGCACCGGCGAGAAGGACCAGGGGGTCGTCGGCCTGCACCAGACGGGCATCCCCGAGGAGTACGAGCCCTCCCTGAACGTACGGTTCATGGGCGTCGACACCACCGCGATCATGAGCTATCTGATCACCGCCTACTACTCGATGGCCGTGCTGGTGCCCGACGCGGCCGGGATCCTGGAGAACGTGCAGGTCGGGTGGATGCCCGAATGAGCGAGCCGTCAGTGGCCGACAGCCGCGCTCGTACCCGGCTGCCCGGTCCGCCGAGTCCCGCCCGTTCCCGGCGGGACCGGCGCGCAGGCGCGGTCCCCGGGCTGCGGTACCGGCCCGCCGGGCCCGCCGACCCGGCGAAGGTCGCGGAGGTCGACCGGAGGCTGGAGGCCTGGGCGGAGCGGCTGGACCTGTTCCCCCGGGAATGGAAGGGGCAGTTCGCGGGGTTCGGTCTGGGCCGGGCGATCGTGCTCGCGTATCCGGGCGGGGCGGGCCTCGAACACCTCACCGCCGCCGGGAAGCTGCTGCTCGCCGAGAACCTGGTCGACAACCTCTACTGCGAGGTCGACGAGGGCAAGGGCGGCTCGCCGCGCGGCCTCGGCGGCCGGCTGATCATGGCCCAGTCGGCACTCGACCCGCTCCACAGCACCCCGGAGATGGAGGACCGGTGGGGGCACGGCGTACGGGCCGACGGACCGCTGCGCTCGTACCACTTCGCGCTGCGGGACTACGCCGTCCTCGCCACGCCCAGCCAGACCGACCGGCTCGTCCACGATCTCGCCCGGCTGCATCTGGGCTATCTCGGCGAGGCTGCCTGGGCCGAGACGGACCATCTGCCGCGGGTCTGGGAGTACCTGGTGATGCGGCAGTTCAACAACTTCCGGCCCTGCCTGACGGTCGTCGACGCCGTGGACGGCTGGGAGCTGCCGGAGGCGATCTACGCCCGGCCCGAGGTCCAGCGGATCACCGCGCTGGCCGGGAACGCGGCCACGATCGTCAACGACCTGTACTCCTTCACCAAGGAGATGTCGAACGACCCGGACCATCTCAATCTGCCCATGGTGATCGCCGCCAACGAGCGGTGCGGGCTCAAGGCCGCCTACCTGGAGGCCGTCGAGATCCACAACCGGATCATGGAGGCGTTCGAGGAGGAGTCCGCGGCCCTGTCCGCCACCTCGCCGCTGATCGAGCGCTACGCCACCGGTCTCGCCGCCTGGGTCGCCGGCAACCACGAATGGCACGCCACCAACACCGACCGCTACAGCCTGCCCGACTACTGGTAACGCCCCGACATGGCCGACGCCCGACATCACCGGAGGAGCCACCGTTGACCATCGACGCCGTCACCACGACCGCCGCACCGCCGCCGGCCCAGTCCCCGGCACCCTCTCCGGCCCAGTCCGTGTATCAGAACCGCGTCGCGGACTACTGGAACGCCGAGGAGAACCCGGTCAACCTCGAACTCGGCAAGATCGACGACCTGTACCACCATCACTACGGCATCGGCGACGCGGACTGGTCCGTCCTCGACGACGGCCCCGATCCGGCGCGCCGCCGCGCGCGCATCACCGCCGAACTGCACCGCCTGGAACAGGCCCAGGCCGAACTGCTCGCCCGCCATCTCGGCCCCCTCTCCCCCGCCGACCGCGTCTTCGACGCCGGCTGCGGGCGCGGCGGCGGCAGCGTGGTGGCCCATCTGCGGTACGGCTGCCAAGTCGACGGCGTCACGATCTCGCGCAAGCAGGCCGAGTTCGCCAATGAACAGGCCCGCAAGCGGGAGATCGCCGACCGGGTCCGCCATCACCACCGCAACATGCTCGACACGGGCCTCCCCTCCGGCGAGTTCGCGGCGTCCTGGAACAACGAGTCCACCATGTACGTCGAGTTGGACCTGCTCTTCGCCGAGCACGCCCGGCTGCTGCGCCGCGGCGGCCGCTACGTCACCGTCACCGGCTGCTACAACGACACCTACGGCCGCGCCTCCCGCGAGGTGTCCCTCATCAACGCCCACTACATCTGCGATATCCACCCCCGCTCCGAGTACTTCCGCGCGCTGGCCCACAACCGCCTCGTCCCCGTCCACGTCATGGACCTGACCGCAGCCGCCCTCCCCTACTGGGAACTCCGCAAACAGGCCGACCACCTCGTCACCGGCATCGAGGACACCTTCATCACCGCGTACGAGAACGGCAGTTTCCAGTACCTGCTGATCGTCGCGGACCGGGTCTGACCCAGGGGGCGCCCTGTGGGGTCGGCAGGGCTGAGGGAGCCCGCGGGACCGGCGCGGGTGGTCGGCGGATCCGGGATCCGGTCCGCCGGCTGCTCGCCACCGCCAGCCCGGCCGTACGGCACGCGCCACCGCCACCGCCACCGCCACCGCCACCGCCAGCGCCAGCCCGGCCGTACGGCATGCGCCACCGCTGCCCGTTCAGCGTCGCGACCTGGGTCACGGCTCCGACGTCTCGGATTCGAGTGAGGCGCGAGTCGCCTCTCCGTAGACACCCGGGTCGTCCTCCAGGACGGCACGGGTCAGTTGGTAGCCGCGGACCGCGCTCTCGACCTCGCGGTCGTAGTCGCCGCCGGCGTCTCCGTTGTAGAGGCCGATCTGGCGCAGGCGGAGCTGGAGTTCGGTGACCTCCGCTCCCCGGTCGCCGAGGCCGAGGACGGGGGGCTGCGCGTCGGACTGGGTCGGCGCGGGGGCCGCCGTGACGGTGGCGTCGCTGTTGGAGGGGGACTTGGTCGGGGTGCCGGAGCCGGTGGGGGTGGCCCGGCTCTCGGTGGGGGTCGCCTCCGGCGAGGTGGACGAGGTCCCCGACGGGGAGGGCGAAGAGGTCGTACGGGACGGGGCCGCCGCCGACGACGACGTCCCCTCACCGGCCGCCGCCTCCGGGAGGTCCGCCCTGACGTCGCCGGGGCCCGAGCCGTCCCGTGCGGGAGCCTCGTACGAGAAGAGCCCGCCGATAATCCCTCCCGTGACCAGGACAGCCGCCGCGCCGGCCCCCACCCCTGCGGCCAGTACCGCTCGGCGCCGCCGACGGCCGCCCTGGACACTGTCGACGGGGAGCAGTTCGTCGGCCGGAGACTGTTCGTCGAGGAAAGGCTCTTCGTCGAAGGGAGCGGCTGCCGCGCGGTGCGGCTCGTCAGGGGCCGCCTCCGGTGCGTCGCCGTCTTCCGAGGCGTTCGGCTGCGGCTCGCCTTCGGGGGCCGCCGAGGAGGCGGCCGGCTCGGTGTCGTCACCGACCTTCACGAACGGCCGTATGCGTACCGGGTCGAAGTCCTCCGCGGCTTCCGCCTGCGCCGTACGGATGTCGCGATGAGCTTCCGACGCGAGACGGCCGCAGGAACAGGCCGGAGTGCCGTCCGTCGCCCGGGGCGTACCGCACTGCGGGCAGACAGGGGCTGTCGGTTCACTCACGCGTGGTCTCTCTTCGAGCGGATTCCAGAGTTTAAACAGATCTTCTGCACAGAATCCCCAAGACTTGCTTGAATCTCAAACGTCTACCGGCCAAGTCCCGTTCGGCAAAGACGAGTTCGCGCTCATGATGCCTTCATGTGACGGGGCTGGTGCGCGACCCGGTGCTCGAAGTGACATGCCTCTGACATCAACCCCACGGTCGCCGCGCTCGCCCTGGGTGTGTCCGTCCTGGGCTCGGGCCCCGCATCAGCGGCACGGCCGAGACCTACAACGCCAAGCTGGTCAACCGCGCGCAGAGCTTCTGCGCTCCGGCCGCGCGCAAGAAGCCCAGCTACCTCGCCGTGGACCGCAACGAGCTGGGCTCGCCGTCACCGCTCACGACCGTGGGGAACCTCAACACGTACGTCCTCACGGCGGGACAGTAGCCGTCGCCCGGGCAGACGGCCGTCCAACAGCGGACGGCCGTTCGTCGGCCGCCGCCGTGCCAGCCGCGCGCCCATCCTGCGGGGCGCCGTGCGCATGCCCCGCAGGATGGGCAACTGGCTCCGGGACAGCCTCGCCCGCTCCCCGCCGCCCGCGATCAGGGCGTTGACCGACGCCATCGGGTCACCGCCGGCCGACCGCGCCGCCAACGCCCCGACCACCAGCGGCAGCAGCACCACCGCGAGGGCCGAACCGGTGGCGGTGGCCGTGGCGGTGACGTTCCGGAGGGGGCGCGAGCGCGAGGGGTGCGTGTCCATGACGACAGTGCACCAGCGGCCCGTGGTGCGGGGCATCGGACCACATACTCAGTCGCCCCGGCCGAAGTACTCAGGCCGCCGCCACCGCCCCCCGCTCCGCCACCTCCCGGTGGATCGGCATCCCCGAACCGGTCAGCGGTACACCCGTGCCGCCGCGCCGGGCCGCGACGATCTCCGCCGCGATGGACAGGGCGGTCTCCTCGGGCGTGCGGGCGCCGAGGTCGAGGCCGATCGGGGACCTGAGCCGGGCCAACTCCTCGTCGTGCAGGCCGACTTCACGCAGTCGCCGGTCGCGGTCGGCGTGGGTGCGGCGGGAGCCCATCGCACCCACGAACGCGACCGGCATCCGCAGGGCCGTCTTCAGCAGGGGTATGTCGAACTTGGCGTCGTGGGTGAGCACGCACAGGACCGTACGGCTGTCGGTCTCGGTGCGCCGGAGGTAGCGGTGCGGCCAGTCCACCACGAGGTCGTCGGCCTCCGGGAAACGGGCCCGCGTGGCGAAGACCGGCCGGGCGTCGCACACGGTGACGTGGTAGCCGAGGAACCTGCCCGCGCGCACGAGTGCCGCCGCGAAGTCGATCGCCCCGAACACGATCATGCGGGGTGGCGGCACCCTCGTCTCCACGAGGAGGGTGAGCCCACCGGCACAGTGCGATCCGTCCGCCGAGAGCTCGATCGTGCCCGTACGTCCGCCGTCCAGCATCGCCCGGGCCGCTGCGGCGGCCGTCCGGTCGAGTTCGGGGTGCCCGCCGAGACCGCCTTCGTACGAACCGGCACGCGCCCCGTCGTACGACCCGTCACGCGCCCCGTCGGTCGACCCGTCGGGGTGTACGAGCAGGGCCTGCCCGAGGAGTTCGGCCGGGCCCCTGACGACGCGGGCGAGGGCCGTCGGCTCGCTCTCGGCGGCGGCCGAGAGCGCGGCGCGCAGCACCGCTCGGGCCGGTGAACCGGCGGTGACGGGGGTGACCAGGATGTCGATGACGCCGCCGCAGGTCAGGCCGACGGCGAAGGCGTCCTCGTCGCTGTAGCCGAAGCGCTGGAACACGGTCTCACCGTCCGCCAGCGCCTGTTGGCACAGGTCGTACACCGCGCCCTCCACACACCCACCGGAGACCGAACCGACGGCCGTGCCCGTGCTGTCGACGGCGAGAGCCGCGCCGGGGCCGCGCGGGGCGCTGCCGCTCACCGCCACGACGGTGGCGACGGCGAAGTCCCGGCCCTCCTCGGCCCAGGCACTCAGCTCGGCGGCCGCGTCAAGCATCCCGGCCCGCCATCAGGACGCGGTCGGGCCGGATGGGCAGGTGGCGGTGGCGTACGCCGGTGGCGTGCCAGACCGCGTTGGCGACGGCGGCCGCCGCACCCACGATGCCGATCTCGCCGATGCCCTTGATGCCGACGGGGTCGTCGGGGTCGGGGTCGTCCACCCAGTCCGCCTCGATGGCGGGGACGTCGGCGTGCGCGGCCACGTGGTAGCCGGCGAGGTCGGCGGCGTAGTGGCCGCCGGAGGCCTGGTCGCGTACCGCCTCCTCGTGGAGGGCCATGGAGATGCCCCAGGTCATGCCGCCGATGAACTGGCTGCGGGCGGTGAGCGGGTTGACGATCCTGCCCGCCGCGAAGACGCCGAGCATGCGGCGCACGCGTACCTCGCCGGTGGCGGGGTCCACGGCGACCTCGGCGAACTGGGCGCCGTAGGAGTGGCGTTCCTTCTGGGCGAGGGCGCCGATGGCGGCGGTGGTGTCGGAGCGGACGGTGATGCCCTCCGGCGGGATGTCGTCGCCGAGGGCGAGCCGCTCCCTCAGTTCGCCTGCCGCGAGGGTGACGGCCCAGGCCCAGGAACGGGTGCCCATCGAGCCGCCGGCGATCATGGCCGGGCCGAGGTCGCTGTCCCCTATCCGCACCCGGACCCGGTCCGGTACGACCTCCAGGGCATCGGCGGCGACCAGGGTGAGCGCGGTGCGGGCACCGGTGCCGATGTCCGCCGCGTTGATCCGCACGGTGAAGGTGCCGTCGGCCTCGGCCGTCACGGCCGCCGTGGACGGTGCGGCTCCCGCGCCGAAGGAGGCCGCCGCCGTGCCGGTGCCGATCAGCCAGCGTCCGTCGCGGCGCACGCCGGGCCGCGGGTCACGGTCGGCCCAGCCGAACCTGCGGGCGCCCTCCCGGAAGCAGGCGTGCAGGTTGCGACCGGCGAAGGGCAGCCCGGAGACGGGGCCCCGGTCGGGCTCGTTGCGGGCCCGCAGCTCGATCGGGTCGATGCCCAGCTTCTCGGCGAGTTCGTCGAACGCCGACTCCAGCGCGAACGACCCCGGCGCCTCGCCGGGCGCGCGCATCCAGGTCGGGGTCGGCACGTCGAGCCGTACGACCTTGTTGGCCGTGTGGTGGGCGTCGGCGGCGTACATCACACGGGCCGGTCCGGCGCTCGACTCGATGAACTCGTGGACGGTCGAGGTGAGGCTCTGGGAGCGGTGCTCCAGGGCGCGCAGCCGTCCGTCGGGGTCGGCGCCGAGCCGGACCCGCTGGCTGGTGGGGCTGCGGTAGCCGGCGAGGGAGAACATCTGACGCCGGGTCATGACCACCCGGACCGGGCGCTGGAGGACGGTCGCGGCCATGACGGCGGCGACCTGGTGCGCGCGGACACCCTTGCTGCCGAAACCGCCGCCGACGTGCTCGGAGCGGACCCGCACCGAGGCCGGGTCGAGGGAGAACAGGTTGGCCAGTTCACCCTGGACCCACAGGGTGCCCTGGTTGGAGTCGAAGACGTCGAGCCGGCCCCCGTCCCAGCGGGCCGTCACCGCGTGCGGCTCCATGGCGTTGTGGTGTTCCTCGGGGGTGGTGTACTCGGCGTCCACGACGGCGGCGGACGCGGCGAGTTCGGCCTCCAGGTCGCCCTTCTCGATCACCGCGGGGCCGAAGGCGTCCAGTGCGTACGCGTCCGGGTGCCCGGCGGCGAACGCGATGTCGTGCGTCTCCCGCTCGTAGTGCACGACCAGCGCCTCGGCGGCCTCCCTGGCCTGCTCGGAGGTCTCGGCGACGACCAGCGCGACCGGCCAGCCCAGGTGCGGCACCCGGTCGTGCTGGAACACGGCGGTGGTCGGGTCGGGTTTCATCCCCATGAGCCCTGTGTAGTCGGTGTCGACGCGTGGGGCGTTCTCGTGGGTCAGGACGGCGAGCACGCCCGGCATCCCGAGCGCGGCGGCGGTCTCGATCGCGCGGATCCGGCCGCGGGCGATGGTGGACAGCGTCAGCCAGCCGTGGGCGAGTCCGGCGAAGGGGATCTCTCCCGCGTAGCGGGCGGCTCCGGTGACCTTGTCGCGGCCCTCGACGCGGGTGTGCGCGGTGCCGACAGCGCCCTTGTGTGCCGTGGGGGCGGTGGTCATCGGGTGGCCTCCTCGGTGAGTTCGGACAGGACGGCGACCACGAGATTGCGCATCAGCGTCACCTTGTACGCGTTGTGGGGCAGCGGCTCGGCGTCGGCCAGTTCGGCGTCGGCGGCGGCCGCGTAGGTCTCGGCGTCGGCCGGCGCCCCGGTCAGTACGCGTTCCGCCGCGTAGGCGCGCCACGGCCGGGAGGCGACCGCCCCGAAGGCAAGTCGCGCGTCCCGTACGACGCCGTCCCGGACGTCGAGCGCGGCGGCGATGGAGCCGATGGCGAAGGCGTACGAGGCGCGCTCGCGGACCTTGCGGTAGCGGGAGCGGGCGGCGACGGGGGCGGGCGGCAGGGTGATGCCGGTGATCAGGGCGCCCGGCGGCAGGGCGGTCTCGATGTGCGGGGTGTCCCCCACCGGGAGGTAGAAGTCGGCGAAGGGCAACGCCTCCGGTCCGTCGGCTGTTTCGTACGTCACGACGGCGTCGAAGGCGGCCAGTGCCACGCCCATGTCGGAGGGGTGGGTGGCCACGCAGTGCTGGGAGGCGCCCAGGATGGCGTGGTTGTGGTGCTCGCCCTCGATCGCGGGGCAGCCGCTGCCGGGGACCCGCTTGTTGCAGGGTTTGGTGACGTCGGCGAAGTAGCCGCAGCGGGTGCGCTGCAGGAGGTTGCCGCCGACGGTGGCCATGTTGCGCAGCTGCCCGGAGGCGCCGGCCAGGACCGCCTGGGTCAACGCCGGGTAGCGGCGGCGGACTTCGGGGTGGGCGGCGAGGTCGCTGTTGGTGACGGTCGCACCGATGCGCAGTCCGCCGTCCTGGGTCGACTCGATCCCGTCGAGGGGGAGTTCGCGGACGTCGACGAGCCGGGCGGGCCGCTCGACGCCGGTCTTCATCAGGTCGACGAGGTTGGTGCCACCGCCGAGGAAGCGCGCTTCGGGATCGGCGCCGAGCAGGGCGAGGGCGCCGGAGACGTCGTGAGCACGCCGGTAGTCGAACTCCCTCACGCCACGGCCTCCTTGGCTTTCGCGGTGCTGTCGGCGGCGGCGCGGGCGACGGCCTCGACGATCGACACGTACGCGCCGCAGCGGCACAGGTTGCCGCTCATCCGCTCCCGTATCTCCTCGGCGCCCAGCGGTGGCGGCCCCGCCTCGGGGCGGACGTCGTCGGTGACGGCACTGGGCCAGCCCGCCGCGTGCTCCTCGATCACCGCGATCGCCGAACAGATCTGCCCCGGCGTGCAGTAGCCGCACTGGAAGCCGTCCAGATCGAGGAACGCCTGCTGCACCGGATGCAGTCGCTCACCCTCGGCGACGCCCTCGATGGTGGTGATCTCGCGTCCCTCGGCCGCCACCGCCAACTGCAGACAGGAGACGTTGCGGCGTCCGTCGACGAGGACGGTGCAGGCACCGCACTGCCCCTGGTCGCAGCCCTTCTTGGTGCCGGTCATATCGAGTCGCTCGCGCAGGGCGTCGAGCAGAGTGGTGCGGTGGTCGACGGAGAGCGTGTGCTTCTCGCCGTTGATGTTCAAGGTGATGGCGCTGTACGTCGATGAGGTGGCTGGGGACATGATCAGCCTTCTTTCGCGTATCCGGGGCATGTCGAAGGGACTCGCTCCGGCAGGCGGTCGAATCAGGGATGTGGGGCAGCCGGGGTCCCGGCGCCGCTCGCGCCGACGCTACGATGCAACAACCGGACAGCTGTCCTCTCCGGGAAAACGTAACGGACAGTTGTCCGCTTATCAAGCACGGGTTTCGGCCAGGGACCCGCGAGGAGGCCGCGTGCGACAGAAGAAGGGCGCCCCTCTGCGCTCGGACGCACAGCGGAATCGCGAGCGCATCCTGGCAGTCGCCCTGGCCGAATTGACACGCTCCGCGGACGTACCCCTGAGCAGGATCGCCAGGAAGGCATGCGTCGGACAGGGCACGTTCTACCGCCACTTCCCCACCCGGGAGGCCCTCGTCCTGGAGGTCTACCGGCACGAACTGCAACAGGTCGCCGACTCCGCCGCCGAGTTGCTCGCCACCCGCGAGCCGGACCGCGCGCTCCGCGAGTGGATGGACCGCCTCGCCCGGTTCGCCATGACCAAGGTGGGCCTCGCGGAGGCGATCCGCCGGGCGACCAGCGGCCCCGGCAGCCCCGACAAGCCGGGACACGCCCCGGCGGCCGAAGCCGCCGAACTCCTGCTCCGCGCGGGCGAGAAGGCCGGGACCATCCGCCCCGGAGTCACCGCGGACGACTTCTTCCTCGCGATCGCCGGCCTCTGGCAGATCGACCCCCAGGACTGGCAGCCGCGCGCCACCCGCCTCCTCGACCTCGTCATGGACGGCCTGCGCACCGGGAGGCCGGGAACCGACCAGTGAAGTGAGCGCCGCCCCGGTCCGGCCGGGCGGCGCACGAACAGTACTGACGAACGACCGGCGCGAACGGTATCGCCGCGACGTCCGAGGAGGCCGCGAACCATTTCTCCTCCGGCGGTGACACCACTCCCCGCCCCCGCCCGGCACCCCGACCGCAACCGCTCGGCGCGCGGCCGGCACAGTGACCGTCACGACCGCCTCCGGCGGTTCCGCACCGGCCTGCGCCATCGGCTACCGGGTGACGGGAGAGCGGTCCGGCGGCTTCCAGGGCGAGATCGTCATCCCCGCGGCCGGCTCGGCCGCCCTCGGTTTCAAGGCCACGCGCGGGAGCGCGAACCCGGCTCCGACCACGTTCACCCTCAACGGGGTGGTCTGCACGTCGACTTGGCGGGAACTCAGCCGGGCGGACCGAGCTCCGTCCCGCCCTTGAGCCGCTCGAGGTCGGAAGGCCGCACCTGGATGGCCAGTACCGCGATCAGGGCGGCGATCACGGTGAAGATGGCGGCCATGACGAAGGCGGCCGAGACGCCTGCGGTGAGTACCTCGTGGGACCAGGGCGGCGGGAGCTGCCCGGTCCGTTCGAACTGCAGGCGCTCGGCCGGGGTCGCCTGGGACAGGAAGTCCGGGACCTGCTTCTCCGCCTCGTTGGTACTGGCCGTGCCGTACATCGTGACGAGGATGGAGAGGCCGAGTGAACCGCCGACCTGCTGGGTGGCGTTGAGGAGCCCGGAGGCCGCGCCGGTCTCGGGGGTGGAGACGTTGGAGAGCGCCATCAGGGTCAGTGAGACGAACTCCATGCCCATGCCCAGGCTGAAGACGAGCATCGGGCCGAGGACGCTGCCGGCGTACGTGGAGTGGACGTCGGTCAGGGTCAGCCAGGCGAGCCCGGCCGCGGACAGGATCGCGCCCACCACCATGAACGGTTTGGGCCCGTACGTGGGCAGGAACTTCGAGGCCAGCCCGGCGCCGACCGCGATGACCGCGCTGACCGGCAGGAAGGCGAGCCCGGCCTGCAACGGGCTGAAGTCCAGCACGTTCTGCACGAAGAGCGTCAGGAAGAAGAACATGCCGAAGATCGCGGCGGCGAGGCACAGCATGATTCCGTAGGTGCCCGCCCGGTTCCGGTCGCGGAACATGTGAAGCGGCGTGATCGGCTGCTTCGAACGCCGCTCGACCAGAATGAACAGGGCGAGAAAGACGACGGCCCCGGCGAACGAGGCCAGCGTCAGCCCGTCCCGCCAGCCTTCCTGCGCGGCCCGGATGAATCCGTACACCAGGAGCACCATGCCCAGGGTGGAGGTCAGCGCGCCCGTGATGTCGAAGTGTCCCGGGTGGCGTTGCGACTCCTTGATCCAGCGAGGTGTCGCCAGCACGATCAACAGTCCGATCGGCACGTTGACGAACAGCACCCACCGCCAGTTCAGCCACTCCACGAGGATGCCGCCCGCGAGCAGCCCGATCGCGCCGCCACCCGCCGAGACCGCCGCGAACACCCCGAACGCCCGGTTGCGCTCCGGTCCTTCACGGAACGTCGTGCTGATCAGCGCGAGGGACGTCGGGGACGCGATGGCGCCGCCGACACCCTGGAGGGCGCGGGCGGCGAGGAGTTGGCCCGCGTTCTGGGCGAGACCGCCCAGGAGCGAGGCCAACACGAACAGCAGCACACCGAAGACGAAGACCCGCCGCCGGCCGAGAATGTCCCCGGCCCGCCCGCCCAGCAGCAACAGCCCGCCGAAGGTCAACGTGTACGCGTTGACCACCCAGGCCAGGCTCGTCGTCGAAAAGTCCAGCGAACGCTGGATGTCCGGCAGCGCGATGTTCACGATGGTGATGTCCAGCACCACCATCAGCTGACACGAAGCGATGACGAACAACGCCATCGCACTCCCACCACCACCTGTTTCCCGGGTGGTGGTCCGCGCTGGGGAACTCGGCTGCGGGTCGCTCATGGCGTATCGCGAAGGCAGGATTCAGTGCACGGTTCCGTCCACCGCTGCGTTCACTGTTCGACCGTACGCCGAGGCCCTGGCCGTCACCACTTGAGCGCCGGTGTCGCCCGGACGGCGGTCAGTGCCCTCGGAACGCCTCCTCCACACGCGTATCAGGTCGAAAAACAAGTGCGGGATCAGCACGGGTGGCGTTACGATCACCGCGATGACTACTCACTCCATTGGCAGAATGGGGGTCCCGTCCGCGCAAGGTGAGTGCTGATGCTCACTCACATCGCGAACGGGGATTCCCGGCTTTCCTTCTGGTTGCGCGTGCGCGAGTTCGCCGTGCCACTCTCCATGATCGAGACTGCGACCGCCCGCCGTGCTGTCGGCGACTGGGCCGGGGCCTGTGCCGCCGCAGGCATCGACATCGACCTCGATATGCGTTCCCTGGCGATTGGTCACGGCCAGGAGCTCTCGACCCAAGTCCGGGCCGATCTCCGGCATTTGGCTCCGGACCTGTTGCGCTGGCACATGCCGAGGATCGCTCCCGACGGGCTGCTGCGCCCGGGCCTGACCATCACGCTGGCCCGGTATCACGCGGCGGGGCGCGACGGCCCGTATCCCGTGCACCTCGTGGCCCGCACTCCGCCCGCCTGGGCGGACGCCGGTCAGCGGATCGGCCTCGCGCTGTGGGACGGGTCCCGCTACGGGGCCGGTGCCCGCGGCCATCCGCATCCGCGTCCCAGCCGTCGGTACCGGCTCGATCTGCATCGCCATCTGTGGGATGCGCGCAGGGCGGGTGAGCTGCGGGTTCGTTCCGGAGCGGATCGGCCGGCCGCCGACCGGCCGCCTCCACCGGGCCCGCTGCCACCGGGGTCGGAAGAGCTGGCGGCGTTGGCTTCGGAGCGCGCGTGTGCCGTCGGACAGTGGGCGGACGAGGCGGCGATCGTGCTGCGCGAGGAGGAGCGTGACACCGGAACCGTTCTGGTGCGGTGCGGCGCCCGGCATCGACTGCTCCTGGACCTGGGGCCGGGGCCGAGCCGGAAGTGGGGCCCGACCTCGGACCTCGACAACGGCAACGGCAACGGCAACGGCAACGGGTCACCCGCCCTGCGGATCAGGGCCGTAACCGGCGACGACGGTGCCGCCACCTCGCTGCCGGTCCTGCCCGACGCCGCGACCTGGGTGCCGCCCGATCTGGAGCTGATCCGGGCCGGTGCGATCGACGTGGAGCGGTTGCATCCGCTGGTCGCGTCGGCGCTGGTACCGGGTCATGTGCGGTCGGGCCGGTCCGAGGCTCCGGACCCGGCCGGGCGACCACGGATCGTGGAGTGCCGGGGCGAGCGGCACCGGATCTGCCTGGTCGACGGGGTACTGGTGGCACTGGACCATGACCCGGCCGAGCTTCGCCGGGAGGAACTGCTGGTCGAACTGACCGGTACCCCCCTCCCCTGCCTACGGGCCATCGACGAGGCACACCGTCGCCCCGACTGTCTCACCGGCGTGCGCGAACGCCTGGACCACGGTGACATCGCCGGTGCGCTTGCCGTAGTCGAGGGGCTCCTCGGCCCCGAGGCGGTGCTGCGCGACGGCGCACTGCGGGACGAGCTGGAGTCGGCCGCGCAACGGCGGATCGCCTACGGCCTGTACCGGGCCGGCCTCGCCGATCCCAGCCGCGGCCGGTTCCGCGCCGACGTCGGTCGCCGCCCACCCCGCCACCGCCGCCCCCGCGACGCGACCTTCTTCTGACCGGGGACCCGCATCCCCCACCGACACCCGCTTGCCGCGCTTCTCACATCGTCATGGGGACCGTCATCCCCACGCGCTTTCAGCCCTCTACACCCCAAGGTGATCAAACATGCCCACACGCACCCCGTTCGCCATGCCCACCACCTTCTCCGATGCCGGCGCCGGCTCCGATTCCGACCACACCTCCCAACTCGACATAGCGGGCGACCTGTTGAGCCTGCTGCGTACCACGACCACCGAACCCCGCCCCGACACCCAGCTGGAGGCGCTGACCCTGGCCGTCGCCGCGGACCTGCCCGTACTGCTGTGGGGTGAACCGGGGATCGGCAAGACCGCGGCGCTGACGCAGCTCGCGGCCGCCCTGGATCTTCCACTGACGACCGTGATCGCCAGCGTGCACGAGCCGTCCGACTTCTCGGGGCTGCCGATCGTGGGAGACGATCCGGCCGAGCAGGGTGTGCCGATGGCTCCGCCGGACTGGGCGGTGCGGCTGGTGCGGGCCGGCCGGGGGCTGCTGTTCCTGGACGAGCTGTCGACGGCACCGCCCGCCGTCCAGGCCGCGCTGCTGCGGCTGGTGCTGGAGCGCAGGATCGGCGCGCTCCAACTGCCGCCCGGCGTCAGGATCGTGGCCGCCGCCAACCCCCGGTCCTCGGCGGCCGACGGCTGGGAGCTGAGCCCGCCGCTGGCCAACCGGTTCGTACACCTGCAGTGGACGCACGACCACGAAGTCGTCGTACGGGGTCTCGGTGGGACCTGGCCCCGGGCCACCCTGCCGCGGCTCGCACCGGAGCGGCTGTCGGAGGCGGTGGACTTCGCCCGACGCGCGGTGTGCTCGCTGCTGGCCGCGCGCCCCAAGCTCGTGCATCAGCTGCCCAACAGCGAGAGCCGTCGGGGCGGGCCTTGGCCGTCGCCCCGGAGCTGGGAGATGACGCTGCATCTGATCGCCTTCGCGACCGCCTCCGGTGTCTCGCGCGACGTGCTCTCCCTACTGGTCAGGGGCACCGTGGGCGACGGTCCGGGGCTGGAGCTGCTGGCCAGTCTGGACCGGCTGGACCTCCCGGACCCCGAGGTGCTGCTCGCCGACCCGGCGGGGGCGGACCTGCCCCAACGGGGGGATCTGCGGCAGGCGGTGCTCGACGGCGTGGTGGCGGCCGTCCGGGCGCGTCCGGAGAAGTCACGCTGGGACGCGGCGTGGGCGCTGCTGGTCCGGGCGCTGGAGACCGGTGCCCCGGATCTGGTGGTCGTCCCCGCGACCACCCTCGCCTCACTGCGCCGCGACGACTGGGACGTTCCGGCGGCGATCGAGAACCTCGCCGGAGTGGTGACCCTGTCCCGGCGGGCGGACCAGGCGGCGGCCCGTGCCAAGACGGCGACGAAGGCCCGCCGATGAGCGCCGGCACGAGCACCGACACGAGTGCGTATGCGAGCACCGGCACGAGTGCCGAAGTGATCACTGGCACGAGCGCCGAAGTGAGCACCGCCGCGACGGGCCCCCGGAGTCTCGACCTCGATCTCGACCTCGACAAGCTCTTCGCCGCCCGGCTGCAGGCGGCGCGGGCCCGGCCCTATCTGGCGACGGCGTTGTTCGCGCTGCACACCGTCGAGTCCCGGCAGGTGCCCACCATGGGCGTGGACCGGCACTGGCGGTGTTACGTCTCCCCGGGCTTCGTGGACCGTACGCCCGTGGAGGAGCTGGCCGGGGTATGGGTGCACGAGGTGTCGCATCTGCTGCGCGACCATCACGGGCGCAGCGACCGGGTCGCCAAGGAGCGTGGGCTGACCGGACCCGGGGAGCGGCTGCGGATGAACATCGCCGCCGACTGCGAGATCAACGACGACGCGTTCGGCGACGGACTGGTCAAGCCCGAGGGGGTCGTCGATCCGGCGTTCCTGAAGCTGCCCGAGGGACAGTTGATGGAGGACTACCTGCGCCAGTTCCAACTGGGGGCGCAGACACTGGAGTTGGCGTGGCTGGACTGCGGGAGTGGCGCCGACGGTCTGGAACGGGACTGGGAGCTGGGACCGGACGGGGCGCACGGCCTGAGCGAGCAGGAACGGGATGCGGTCCGGTTCCGGGTGGCGCAGGGCATCACCGGCCGCCCGGGGTCGGCGCCCCAGGGCTGGCAGCGCTGGGCGGAGGAGGCGTTCCATCCGCCGCAGGCGTGGCGGGAGTTGCTGGGCGCGGCGGTCCGGTCGGCGGCCTCCGCGCCCGGCGCGGGCGAGGACTACACCTACGGCCGGCCGTCGCGACGCTCGGCAAGCGTGCCGGGAACCGTGCTGCCGAGTCTGCGGCGACGGCCTCCCCATGTCTCCGTGATCATCGACACCTCCGGGTCGGTGAGTGACGCGGAACTGGGCAGCGCGCTCCTGGAGGTGGCGGCGATCTCCCGCGCCGTGGGCGGCCGCCGCGACCTCGTCACCGTCGTACCGTGCGACGCGGCGGCCCGAATCGCCCACCCGCTGTGCCGGGCCGAGGGCATCCCCCTGCTGGGGGGCGGCGGTACGAACCTCCGCGCCGGCTTCGCCAAGGCGCTCCGCAGCCACCCCAGGCCCGACGTCATCGTGGCCCTCACCGACGGACAGACACCCTGGCCCAGCTCCCGCCCACCGTGCCGGACGGTGGTCGGCCTGTTCCCCCGGCATCACCGACGCACCTCGTGGGACGAGGACGACCCCGACTACGTACCGGACTCACCGCCCGACTGGGCCCGTGTGGTCGAGATCGGGTAGGCCGGTGACACGGTCCGAAATCGTTGGACGACCTCCCGAAGGCCCTGCTGACATGGGCGGATGAGCAACTTCTGGACAGGTGAGCGGGTACGGCTGCGCGGGATCGAGCCCGAGGACTGGAAGGCGTTCATGCGGATCGACGGGCATTCGGGACACCAGCGGTCGGTGGACGCGCTCTTTCCGCCGCGCTCCGCGGAGGGCTACCGCGTCTGGGCGGCGGAACAGGCCGTCGCCAAGCCGGACGGGGACGTCTTCCGGCTGGCGATCGAGGCGTTGGACAGTGGCGAGCTGGTCGGGGCGGTCTCGACGCACGACACCGAGCCGCGCGACGCCAGGTTCGCGTACGGCATCGGTGTCGGCGGCGACCATCAGCGACGCGGGTACGCCTCCGAGGCGGTCGTGCTGCTGTTGCGCTTCATGTTCGGCGAGCGGCGCCATCACAAGTGCGAGACAGGTGTGTACGCCTACAACGAGGCGTCGCTCGCCCTGCACCGAAGGGTCGGCTTCGTCGAGGAAGGCAGACAGCGCGACCACAAGTTCTTCGCCGGGCGCCACCACGACCTGGTGCTCTTCGGGATGACCGCACCGGAGTTCGCGGAGCGGCACCCGTTCGGCGAAATCTGAGCACGACCACCCCCGCATCCCGCATCCCGCATCCCGCATCCCGCATCACAATCTCCCCATGACAATGAAAACGATTATCGATAAGGTGCACATGCCAAGCCGGGCACCTCCTTGTGGAGGTGTCGTCGGGCTGCCCTGACGCCTGAACGCACCGCACGAAAAGGGGAGCTGTGGCTCATCTGTTGGTGGTCGAGAGCTGGGTCGGATCGATGAGCAGGCTGCTGCCACGGGCCATCCGGGAGGGCGGGCACGAGTTCACGTTCCTCACCCGCGACCTGCACCACTACCTGCGCTCGGCCCCCGAGGGCACGGCCCATCCGCTGCTCGGCGCGCGGAACGTGGTCACGGTCGACACCAACGACATCGACACCCTCCTGCCGGAGGCGGAACGCCTGCACTCGGTGTTCGGCTTCGACGGGGTGATCTCGTCCTGCGACTACTACCTGCCGACGGTGGCCCGGATCGCCGGACGCCTCGGACTTCCCGGGCCGGGCCCGGCGGCCGTCGCGAACGCCTGCCGCAAGGACGCCACCCGCCGCGTCCTCGCCGACGCCGACGTGCCCGGACCTCGTTTCGCCCTCCACGAGGAGTGGGCCGACATCGCCCGGGCCGCGCGGGAGATCGGCTATCCGCTGGTCGTGAAGCCCGTCGACCTGTGCGCGGGCATGTACGTACGACGCGTGGACGACGAGGCCGAACTCGCCTCAGCCGTACGGTTGTTGGCCGACTTCCCGCTGAACGCGCGCGGGCAGCGGCGGGTGCCCGCCGTACTCCTCGAAGAGCTGCTGACCGGGCCCGAGGTGAGCGTCGAGACCGTGTCGTACGCGGGAGCCGTGCACGTCGTGGGCGTGACCGACAAGAGCATCGGCGGGGCGCCCGCGTTCATCGAGACCGGGCACATGTTCCCCGCCGCCCTGACGGGCGCCGACGCGGAGGCCGCCGAGCAGACCGCGCTGGGCGCGCTGAAGGCGCTCGGACTGACCGACGGCGTCGTGGCGCACACCGAGATCAAGCTGACCCCGGCCGGTCCGCGCGTGGTCGAGGTGAACCCCCGGCCCGCCGGGAATCGCATCACCGAGCTGATCCGCCATGTCACCGGCATCGACCTCGCCGCGGCCGCCGTGGAGGTCGCCCTCGGCCGCGAGCCCGACCTGCGGCGCCGGGAAACCGGGCTGCGCAGCGCCGCCGTCGGCTTCCTCGTACCGGAGACGTCGGGCACGCTCGAAGCACTGGACGGCAGTCAACTAGCCGACCTGGCAAACGTGTTGGAGGTACAGCTCGCCGAGCCCGGCCGACAGGTCAGGTCGGCCGGCAGCAACAACGAGTATCTCGGCCATGTGATGGTGGGAGACCCGGACGGGCTGGGCGCGCGCGGGCAGGTAGAGGCGCTGTTGGGCGAGTTGAGCTCCGGGCTGGTGATCCGGTGACCGCCGTCGCGCCGGTGGCCCGCGCGGCCACGTACGAGGAGCTGCTGAAGCATGCCCGGTCCGGCCAACTCGGCCCGGACCCACGGACTTTGCGCATCGCGGTGGCGTTCGTGACGCGGCAGGCCGTGCGGCACGACGGGCGGGGCACCGGCTATCGCAACGAGGTGCTCAGTCTGCGTCTCGCCGGTGCCGTGGGGTCCTGCGCGGTCGAACCCGGTTCCCTGCCGGACGCGGCGATCGACGACTGTGTCGGCGCCGATGTCGCCCGACTCCTGGAGCATCCGCTCCTCCCGGTGCGGGTGGCCGCGCTGGACGCCTATCTGATGCATGTCGACCCGCACTCGCCGGAGAACGGGGCACGCCCCTTCCCGCTGCCGGCCGGCACGTCGCTGGACAAGTCGCGGGCGCGGGCGCGGGCCGTCGTCGAACTGCTGGATCTGCCGACGGGCGCGGTTGTTCTTGTGGTGGGCGTCGTCAACTCCCTTCTGGAGGTGCTGCGTTCGCGTGGCCTCCGCTATGTGCCGTGCGATCTCAAGGGCGGGGCCACGGAGTGGGGCGAGGAGGTCGTCACCGACGCGCTCGCGGCGGCCGACCGCTGTGACGCGCTGCTGGTTTCCGGGATGACGTTGAGCAACGGCAGCTTCGAGGCGTTGCGGCGGCACGCGCTGCTGCACGGCAAGCAGTTGGTGCTGTTCGCGCAGACGGGCAGTGCGGTGCTGCCCCGGTTCCTCGGTCATGGGGTGAGCGCGGTGTGCGCGGAGCCCTACCCCTTCTTCTGGCTGGACGCGGGGCCGGGCACGCTGCACCGCTACCGCCTGGACGGAGCGGACACCGGCTCGGGTCCACTCCCGGGCCCGGCCCCGGATTCAGCCTCGGGCCCGGCCCCGGGCCCGGCCCCGGGTCCAGTCCCGGGTCCAGTCCCGGGTCCGGCCTCGGATTCGGCCTCGGGCCCAGTCCCGGGCCCGGCCTCGGGTCCAGTCCCGGGCCCGGCCTCGGGTCCAGTCCCGGGCCCGGCCTCGGGCCCAGTCCCGGGCCCGGCCTCGGGTCCAGTCCCGGGCCCAGTCCCGGGTCCGGCCTCGGGTCCGGCCCCGGGTCCGGCCTCGGGCCCGGCCTCGGGCCCAGTCCCGGGTCCGGCCTCGGCCCCGGCCTCGGGTCCGGCCTCGGATTCGGGAGGCGGCAAGTGACTTCGTCGACCGTCCTGCGTGCCGTCGCGCGCCCGGAGTTGTTGTCCCTCGTCGGGCGGACGCCACTGGCACGCATCACCACCGATCTGCCCGGGCCGCAGCCCGGGTTCTGGGCCAAGCTGGAGGGGCTCGCGGCGGGCGGTATGAAGGCGCGGGCCGCCGTGTCCATGCTGTTGGGGGCCCGGGAGCGCGGTGAACTGCGGGCCGGCGCACCAGTGGTGGAGTCGACATCCGGCACTCTGGGCATCGGTCTGGCCTTCGCGGGGCAGGCGCTCGGCCATCCGGTCGTGCTGGTCGGCGACAGTGAACTGGAGCCCTCCATGCGCCAGTTGCTGCGCTCCCACGGCGTACGGCTGGAGCTGGTGGACCGCCCGGCAGCCCGGGGCGGCTGGCAGGCGGCACGCCTCGCGCGGCTGCAGGAGCTGCTCGCCGTGCTGCCGGGCGCGTACTGGCCCGACCAGTACAACAACCCCGACAACGCCGCCGGTTACGCCTCACTGGCCGCCGAAGTCGCCGTCCAGCTCGACCACTTGGACGTCCTGGTGTGCAGCGTCGGCACCGGCGGCCACAGCGCGGGCATCATCGGCCCGCTGCGGCGACACTGGCCCGCGCTGCGCCTCATCGGCGTCGACTCCACCGGCTCGACGATCTTCGGCCAGCCCGCCCGGACGAGGCTGATGCGCGGCCTGGGCAGCAGCATCCACCCACGCAACGTGGCCTACGACGCCTTCGACGAGGTGCACTGGGTCGGCCCGTCGGAGGCCGTCGACAGCTGTCGTCGCCTCGCGCGGGGCAGCTTCGTCAGCGGCGGCTGGAGCACCGGAGCGGTCGCGCTCGTCGCCGCCTGGGCGGCCCGCGTCCACCCGGGTGCCGTCGTCGCCACGGTCTTCCCGGACGGCCCGCACCGCTACCTCGGCAGCGTCTACGACGACGACTTCGCCACCGCCCACGGCCTCGACCCGGCCTCCGCCGCCGTCCGGCCCGTCGAGATCCCCCATCCCGGCGCGGCCGAGGCCGTCGGCTGGGTCCGGTGCGGCAGGGTCGCCGACCCGCTCAAGGTCCCCCGTTCGGAAGAGAGCCTGTGAAGGTCACCCAGCGCACCGTACGCCTCGAACTCGCCGAGCCGTTGCGCATCTCCCGCTCCACCATGGCCGCGCGTGACGCGGTGTGGCTGACCGTCGAGCACGACGGGCTCGCCGGTCACGGCGAGGCCGTCACCAGCGTCTACTACGGCCTCGATGCCAACACCCTGGGGCGGCTGTTCGCGGACGTCGCCTCGGAACTCGTACGGTTCCGCGGCCCGGAGTTCGCGCTGGAGGCGCTGCGGGCCGGCGAGTTGGCCGCGGTGGGCGGTTCTGCGGGTGTCGGCCAGGCGCTCGCCGTCCCCCCGGCCGTCACCGCCGCCGTCGAGGCGGCGCTGCTCGACCTCGTCGGGAAGCGGACGGGCAGCCCCGTGCACCGGCTTCTCGGCGCGCCGGTCGCGCCGGTGGCCGCGACCGCCCGGACCATCGGCATCACCTCGCCGACGCGTGCCGCGGCCGAGGCGCGCCGCCTCGCCGCGAGCGGCTTCGAGGTCGTCAAGGTCAAGGCCGGGGCGCCCGACCCGGAGGACGACGTCGAACGCGTCCGGGTCATCCGTGACGCCGCTCCCCGGGCCCGGCTGCTCCTGGACCCCAACGGCGCCTGGACACCGGCACAGGCCGAGGCCCTGCTGCCGCGTTTCGCGGAACTCGGGGTGGAGGCCGTCGAGCAGCCCCTCGCCCCCGGCGATCCGGACGCCCTGGCGGCCCTCGCAGAGCGCTCGCCGCTGCCCGTCATCGCCGACGAGGACGCCGTGGGGCTGGAGGACGTCCGGAGGCTGGCGGGGCGCGTGCACGGGGTCAACGTCAAGCTCGCCAAGTGCGGGGGCGTCCACGCGGCCCTCCGGATCGCCCGGTCGATCGAGGGCAGCGGCACCGAGCTGATGCTCGGGTGCCTCACCGCCAGCAGCCTCGGCCTCGCACCCGCCGTCCATCTCGCCGACCGCGCCCGCTGGGTTGACCTAGACGGCCATCTCCTGCTCGCCGACGACCCGTGGACCGGCATCGGGGGGACCGACGGGTTCGTACGGACAAACGACCTGCCTGGGCTGGGAGTCCGGCTTCGCAAGACCACGAGAACCGAGGAGACGGGGGAGACCGAGGAGACGGGGGAGACGGGGAAGACCGAGGAGACGGGGGAGATACGCCGTGCAGACGTGGCATGAGATACGCCGCTTCCCGTTCGCCGTCCGGCTCCTGCTGGTCAATCAGCTCGGCGTCAACATCGGCTTCTACCTCCTGATCCCTTACCTCGCCACACACCTCACCGAGAACCTGGGCATGTCGGCGGCCGTCGTCGGCATCGTGCTGGGCGTCCGGAATCTCAGCCAGCAGGGCCTGTTCATCATCGGCGGTTCCGCGTCCGACCGGCTCGGCGCGCGGGGCGTCATCATCGCCGGGTGCGCCCTACGAACCGTCGGGTTCGGGTTGTTCGCACTCGGTGACGGGCTGCCGGTACTCCTGGCCGCGTCGGTACTCAGTGGGCTCGCCGGGGCGCTGTTCAACCCGGCGGTACGGGCGTATCTCTCGCAGGAGGCCGGGGAGCGCAAGGCGGAGGCGTTCGCGCTGTTCAACGTCTTCGCGACGACAGGTGCCCTGATCGGGCCGCTGCTGGGCAGCCTGCTGCTGCTCGTGGACTTCCGTACGTCCGCGCTCACCGCCGCCGGGATCTTCGCGGTCCTCACCGTCGCGCAGGCCCTCGTCCTGCCCGCGCGGAAGGTCGAGCCGAGCGACGGCGGTGTTCTCGGGGACTGGCGGGAGGTCCTCGGAAACCGGGCCTTCCTGGCCTTCGCGCTCGCCATGGTCGGCATGTTCACCCTGGAGAACCAGCTGTACCTGCTGCTGCCGGCCGGGGCACGGGAGGCCACCGGCTGGGACGGCGCGGCCGGTCTCGTCTTCCTCGTCGGCACGCTCGCCAACCTCGCGCTTCAGCTGCGCATCACCAAGTCGCTCAAGTCGCTCGGCGACAGGGGCCGTTGGATCAGTGTGGGGCTCGGCGTGACAGGCCTGGCCTTCCTGCCGCCGGCCGTGGGGGCCGGTCTCGGCACCTCCGGGTGGCTCGCCGCCGTACCCGTCCTGCTCGGCGCGCTGCTCCTCTACCTCGGGCTCATGGTCGCCTCGCCGTTCGTGATGGAGCTGATCCCACGCTTCGGGCGACCGGAGCTGACCGGCACGTACTTCGGGATCTTCTACGTCGTCTCGGGCGTCGCCGCGGCCATCGGCAACACCTTCGTCGGCTGGGCGATGGATGCCGGGGAGCGCGGCGGCCATGCGTGGCTGCCCTGGGTGTGCTGCGCCCTGTTCGGGCTGGTCTCGGCGGCCGGCGTCGGCTGGCTGCACCGGCTGGGGGCGCTGCCCGCGAGCCCTGCGGCCGTCGTCCCCGCTTCAGCCGGTGAGAGGAGCAGCGCATGACGAACGGCAACCTCCTCACCGACAACCCCGAGCTGTACGAGGCACGATTCCCCGATGCCGAGCGGCTGGCCGGGCGCTGGGCCGAGGACTGTCTGCGACGCCACGGGGCGGGCCCACGGGTCCTGGACATGGGCTGCGGCACCGGGCGCGACGCCGCCCACCTGCACGGCGTCGGCCGTACGGTGACCGGCGCCGACCTCTCCGAGGCGATGCTCGCCCATGCCAGAACCCGACACCCCGGTCCGGCGTACGTACGGGCAGACCTGCACGGCTTCGACCTGGGCCGGGCCGCCTTCGACGCGGTCGTCTGCCTGGACAGCTCCCTCCTGTACTGCCACACCAACACCCAGCTCGACGGCTTCCTCGCCTCCTGCCGCCAGGCGCTCGCACCCGGCGGGCTGCTGGTCGCGGAGATGCGCAACGGCGCCTATTTCCTGGGCCGTACCGACCTGCTCGACACCCCGACCGTCAACGCCTTCACCTGGCAGGGCACCGCCCACAAGTCCACCACCACCCTCACCGTGGACCGCACCGCCCAACTTCTGCGCCGTATCCGAGTCTGGACCTCGGACGACGGAACGCCACCCGCCGAACAGCATTCAGCCTGGCGGCTGTTGTTCCCGCAGGAGCTGCGCAACGTCCTGACCACGCACGGCTTCGAGGTACTCGAACTGCACGACGGGCCGGGCCCGCGCACCGAACCGCAATGGCGGGAAGGGCAGTTGCCGGGCCGGGTGACGAACGCAGACCGACTGCACGTCGTCGCACGCCTCGGCATCAGCACCCACTGATCTCTCGCCCCACTCCATCTCACCTCACTCAACACCTCACTTCACCTCACCTCACCTCACCTCACCTCACTCACTCACTCACTCACTCACTCACCCAAGGAACCCTCATGCACGACGAACGTTTCTCCGGTCTGCGACGACGCGGTTTCCTCGCCGCCACGGGCGCCGCCACGCTCGGCGCGCTCGCCCTGACAGCGTGCGGCGGAGGCCGGACCGACTCCGAGGCGAGCAGCGACGACGGCGCACCCAAGCGCGGTGGGCGGCTGCGTGCCGCGTTCGCCGGTGGCGGCGCCAGTGAGACCCTCGACCCGCACCTGGCCAGTCTGTTCGCCGACGTCGCCAGAGCCAAGGCGCTGTTCGACAAGCTCGCCGACTACGGGGCCGACCTGTCCGCGCAGCCGCGCCTCGCCGCGAAGTGGGAGTCGAACAAGGCCCTGGACCGCTGGCAGGTCACCCTGCGCGAGGCGACGTTCCACGACGGCAGGCCGGTCACCGCGCAGGACGTGCTGTACAGCTACCGTCGTATCGCCGACCCCGAGAAGGCGTTCCGCGCGAAGGCGTCCCTGGAGCCCATCGACCTCGACGCGAGCCGTGCCACCGGTGAGCGGAGCATCGAGTTCGCGCTGAAGCGGCCGACCGCCGAGTTCCCCAATGTGCTGGCCGCGTTCGGCGCGTACATCGTGCCCGAGGACACCGCCGACACCGACTTCGACAAGAAGCCGATCGGCTCGGGCCCCTTCCGCTTCGTGTCCTTCGCCCCCGGCCGCTCGGCGGTCTTCCGCCGGTATGACGCCTACTGGGAGGGCGCCCCGCACCTCGACGAGCTCGAATTCGTCGTCGCCAACGAGGAGTCGGCCCGCGTCAACGCACTCCTCGGCGGCCAGGTCGAGTACGCCCACGAGCTGAATCCCACCACCGCCCGTGCCCATGAGGGCAAGGGGCAGATCGAGATCGTCCGGCTGCGCAACAGCGCCATGCAGGCGTTCTGCATGAAGACCGACCGGGCACCCTTCGACGACAAGCGGGTGCGGGAAGCGTTCTTCCTGATCGCCGACCGTCAGGAACTCGTCGACGGTGCCCTGTCGGGGGCGGGTGTGGTCGGCAACGACCTCTTCGGCATGGGCTACGAGTACTACGCCGCCGACCTCCCGCAGCGCGAGCAGGATCTCGACCGGGCCCGGGCCCTGCTGAAGCAGGCCGGTGCCGAGAAGCTGAAGGTCAGCCTGGACACCTCGGCCGTGGCCGCCGGGTTCACCGAGGCGGCCGGCATCTTCCGCGACCAGGCCGCGAAGGCGGGCGTCACGATCGACGTGAAGATGGGCAGCAAGGACTCGTACTGGAGCGACATCCTCGACTCCGGCACCCTCGCCTGCTACCGCTCCGGCGCCATGCCCATCGAGGCGCACATCTCGCAGCGGCTGCTCACCGACTCCACCACCAACGCCACCAAGTGGCAGCACAGGGACTTCGACGCGCTGTACCAGCAGGCACAGTCCACGCGGGACAAGACGGAGCGGACCGCAGTCTACGAGCGGATGCAACGCCGGCTGTACGCCGAAGGCGGCTTCCTGATCTGGGGGTTCGCCGACTGGATCATCGGAACGGCCAAGACGGTGAAGGGAGTTGAGGCCAAGGCCCCCGCCAACACGCTCGACTGGGCCCGCTTCGACAAGGTGTGGCTCGCGTGAGCGGAAGCGGTCTTCGCTCCTTCGTCGCCCGGCGGCTCCTCCTCGGCGTGGCGCAGACCGTGGCCGTCGTGCTGCTGGTCTTCGCGCTCACCGAGGCGCTGCCGGGCGACGCCGCGGTCGCCCTCGCCGGCGACCAGCCCGACCCGGCGCGCGTCGCCGCCATCCGCGAGGCGATGCACCTCGACCGGCCGGTGCACGAACGGCTGGCCGACTGGGCGCTCGGCCTGCTGCACGGCGACTTCGGCACCTCCCTCACCTCCGGCCGCCCGGTCGGCCGGTACATCGCCGACGGCTTCGGCCCGACCCTGCTGCTCGCCGCGCTCACCGTGGCCCTGCTCGTGCCGATCGGCTTCGGGCTTGGCGTGCTGGCCGCCCGGCACGAGGGCCGACTCGTCGACCGGCTGGTCAGCTCCCTGACGCTCGCCGTGTACGCGGTCCCCGAGTTCGCCCTCGGTGTACTGCTGGTGACCGTCTTCGCGCTGAAGCTGAGCTGGCTGCCGCCGACCGCCGTCGGCTACGGCACCGACCTGCTCGCCCACCCCGCCGCGCTCGTCCTGCCCGTCCTCGTCCTGCTCTCCCGGCCGGTCTGCTCCCTCGTCCGCCTGGTCCGTGCCGGCATGGTCGACGCCCTCGCCTCCCCCTACGTCGCCCACGCCCGCCGGTACGGCGTCCCGGGCGCCCGCATCCGCTACGCCCACGCCCTCCCGGGCGCCCTCGCCCCCGCCGCCCAGCAACTCGCCCGCACCGTCGACTGGTTGCTGTGCGGCGTCATCGTCGTGGAGGCCCTCTACGTGATCCCCGGACTCGGCACCGTCCTCCTCAACGCCGTCGCCGAACGCGACGTCCCCGTCGTCCAGGGCCTCGCCGTGGTCTTCGGCGTCCTGACCGTCGTCCTCAACCTGGGCGCGGACGTCGTCACCCGACGGCTCGCACCTCGGGCGGGGGTGGCGGCGTGACGACGGGCGCGGACATCGGCGCGGCGGCGGGCACCGGCGTCCTCTCCCGCCCCCGGCGGCGGCGTACGGGCCGCTTCGCGCTCGGCGTCGCGGTCATCGTCGTACCTCTCCTCCTCGCCCTGCTGGGTCCGGTGTTCGCGGGTGAGCCGGGGGTGCGGGCCACGTCCTTCACCCTCGGCGACGGGCACTGGCTCGGCACGGACTTCGTTGGCCGGGACGTGTGGCAGCAGGTGCTGCACGGCGGCCGACCGGTCGTGCTGACCGCGCTCGGCGCCGGAACGCTGGCCTATCTCGTCGCACTGCCGGTCGGCCTGGTCGCCGCACTCACCCAACGGCGCTGGCTGGAGGAGCTGCTGATGCGGCCCCTGGACGTCGTGATCGCGATCCCGTCGCTGCTGCTGATCCTGCTGGTCGCGTCCGTGTTCACGCCCGGAGCCGTAGGCCTCGCCCTCCTCGTGGCGCTGGTCAACGTGCCGGACGCCGCCCGCCTCGTGCGCGCCGCCGCCACGGAGGCCGCCGCCCGGCCGGTCGTCGAGGCGCTCCGCCTCCAGGGGGAGACCTGGTGGCGTACCGCCGTCGGCTATGTCGGCCGCACCATCCTGCGCACCCTCGGCGCCGACGCCGGCACCCGGCTGACCGGCGTGCTGTACCTGGTCGCCACGGCCGCGTTCCTCGGTGTCGGGGTGGCCCCTGACGCCGCCGACTGGGCGGTGATGGTCGACCGCAACCGTACGGGTCTGTTCGTGCAGCCGTGGGCCGTGGTCGTGCCCGCTCTGCTGATCGTCGCGCTGACCACGGGGACCAACCTCATCTTCGACGCCGCGCTGGAGAAGCCCGGCGGGCGCGTTGGGCGCCACGAGCGCAACCGGTGCCGGGTACGGAAGGAACGACGTTCATGAAGCAGTACGACGACGGGACCGGACAAGCTGCCCCGGCACCCCTGGCCGAGATCACAGACCTGCGGGTCGAGGTGGGCGACCGGGCGATCGTCGACGGGGTGAGTCTGCGGGTGCTGTCCGGCAAGGTCACCGCGCTGGTGGGTGCCTCGGGCAGCGGGAAGACGACCACCGGGCTGGCCCTGCTCGGTGAGTTCCCGGCGGGCGCGCGCGTCACCGGCGGCGTCCGCGTCGCGGCCGACGGCCTCGTCGGGTACGTGCCTCAGCATCCGGCGGCCGTCCTCAACCCCGCCCGCCGGAGCACCGCCCTCCTGACCGACATCGCCCGCACGCAGATACGTCATCTGCCTCGTGGCGCACGCCGAACCGCAGCCCGGGAACGCGTGCTGCGAGCCCTGACGGATGCCCAACTCCCTGACGCCGAGCCCTTGTTGTACCGCTACCCGCATCAGCTCTCCGGTGGTCAGCAGCAACGCGTCGTCCTCGCCCAGGCCCTCCTGCTCGGCGCCCGGGTCATCGTCGCCGACGAACCCACCACCGGCCAGGACGCGTTGACCAAGAGCCTCATCGTCGAGCAGTTGGCTGCGGTCGCGGCGCGCGGCATCGCGGTCGTCCTGCTCAGCCACGACCTCGACGTCGTACACGCGCTCGCCGACGAGGTCCATGTCATGCGAGCGGGGCGTGTCGTGGAGTCGGGTCCGACACAGCGGGTGTGGTCGGCGCCCCGGCATGGATGGACCCGCCAACTCCTGTGCGCACAGCCGTCGTTCACAGAGAAGGCGATGGAAGCGGAGGTGGCCGCGAACACGGACACGGAATCCCACGACCGGGGCGCCCCGGCGGCCGTCGCGCCCGTGCTGCGCGTACGCGCTCTCGCGGCCCGCCACCGCGACGGCTCACGCGGCACGACGGTGGTCGTGCAGGCACCCGAACTCACCTTGCACGCACGTGAGTTGCTGGCTGTGGTCGGGCGCTCGGGCAGCGGCAAGACCACGCTCGCCCGCTGTCTCGCCGGGCTTCACCGCGACCACGACGGCGAGATCCTCCTCGACGGCACTCCCCTGCCACGCAGCCTGCGCGACCGCAGCCGGGGGCAGTTGGCGGCGGTGCAGTACGTCTTCCAGGACGCCCGCGCCGCCTTCGACGAGCACCGTCCGGTCCTGCGCCAGGTCGCCCGCACAGCGATCCGGCTGCGCGGTGCCGACGACCGCACCGCCGAGGCCGAGGCGCTGACCACCCTGACCCGCCTCGGCCTCCCACCGGAACTGGTAGGCCGACGTCCCGCCCAGCTCTCCGGCGGCGAACTCCAGCGCGCCGCCCTGGCCCGCGCCCTCCTCGCCCACCCCCGCGTCCTGATCTGCGACGAGATCACCTCGGGCCTCGACACGGTCACCCGGCGTGGCATCCTCGACGTCCTCACAGCCCTGCTCGTCGAGGGCGAGGGCGACAGCGACAGCGACAGCGACAGCGACAGCGACGGAACGGGCAGGGGGACCGGCCCGGCCCTCGTCCTGATCACCCATGACCTGGACACAGCCGCCGTAGCGCACCGCATCGCGGTCATGGACGCCGGACACGTCATCGAGCAGGGCCCCACCCGACACATCCTCACCGCCCCACAACACCCGTTCACGGCCTCGCTCATGGCGGCTTCGGCGGGGCTCGGTTCCGATGCGTTCCGTACCCCTCCCCGCCGCCCTCCCGTCCCACAGCCTCTACACATGGGGACGTCTGATGCAGGCTCCGGGTAGGTAGGGCGAACTGATCGCCACGCGCAGTAACTTCGTGGGACGCACGTGGCCAAGTGGGGTGCGCGCGTCGTGAACCGGGTGAAGGGGGGAGCCGTGCGTTCCGGGGAACAATTCGCCGGCCGCTTCGTCCTCAGGGAGGTCATCGGGGCCGGCCGCAGCGGCGATGTGTGGCTCGCCCACGACACGGTGGTCGGGCAGGACGTCGCGCTGAAACCGGAGCGGATCGAGGGCGACCACGACGACAGCGACGGCGACAGCGATGCCCCCAATGACAGCGAGGACGGCGGCGACGGCGACGGCGGATCGGGCGCGGCCGACGGCACCGATGTCGACGCCTGCTTCGACGGGCGCTGCGAACTCGCCGTGTCCCAGCCCATGTCCATCGAGGTCGACAGCCGGTTCGGCGTCGGTGATCTGCGCGTCACGAAGGTCACCGGCGACAACGTTCTACGTAGTTCCGTACGCAGTACGGGGATCCGGCGATGTCCGCCTCGGTGAGGTCGGGCAGAGCCGCGCGGAGCGACGCCATCAGGCTCTCGTCGTGCAGGGCGATGCGCAGGCCGGCGGGGCTGCGCTCCCACACCCCCATCAGCCAGACGGTGTCGAGGCCCGGCAGCACGACCTCGTCCCAGACCTCGCCGGGCACGTCGCCGAGGGTGACGCGGCGCCCGTACCGTTCGCTCAACCCACTCAGCCAGACGCGGGTGTTGATCTCGTGGATCACCGTCATGACAGGGGCTCCTCCCCGGGTCCCCCAGCGCTGTGAGCGTCAGTGGGGAACGGTCCGGGAGGCCCCCAGCTCCGCCAGGGCGCCTCGCCCGCGTCGGCCTCCGCCAGCCGCTGTCGCTCCGCCTTCGGCGTACCACCGGTGGTCGTCATCGCCCGTCCTCCTCGCGCCGCCCCGCACCCGCGTTCCGACCCGTCCGGACTCGGGCGGGTCGCAACGGGCCGCAATGGCAGAGGACCGCACGGATGCGGGCGGCACCGTTCCGGTAAACCGGGGTCCGGCGGGCCGGGGTCCGGTCGACTGGTCGCGGTACCGCCCGCGGGAGGGTCAAACGATCTCGACCAGCAGGTCGCCGCCCTCCACCTGCTGGATCTTGTTGATGGCCAGGCGGGACACGCGTCCGGCCTTCGGGACGGTGATGGTGGCCTCCATCTTCATGGCCTCGATGGTGGCGACCGTTGCGCCCGCCGCGACCTCGTCGCCCTCGGCGACCGCGAGGGTGACCACGCCGGCGAACGGGGCGGCGACATGGCCGGGGTCGGAGCGGTCGGCCTTCTCGGTGACGGGGATGTCGGAGGAGGCGGCCTTGTCGCGGATCTGGATCGGCCGCAGTTGGCCGTTCAGGGTGGACATCACCGTGCGCATACCGCGTTCGTCGGCCTCGCCGACGGCCTCCAGCCCGATGAGGAGCCGGACGCCGGGCTCCAGGTCGACGGCGTACTCCTTGCCGGGGCCGAGGCCGTAGAAGAAGTCCTTGCTGTCGAGGACGCTGGTGTCGCCGTAGGTCTGGCGGTGGGTCTCGAACTCGCGCGTCGGGCCGGGGAACAGCAGCCGGTTGAGGGTGGCGCGCCGGTCCTTCTCCAGTCCCGTGCGGTCCTCGGCGTTCAGGTCCTGGACGGGCTTGGCGTCGGCGCGGCCCTGGAGGGCCTTGCTGCGGAACGGCTCGGGCCAGCCGCCGGGCGGGGTGCCCAGCTCGCCGCGCAGGAAGCCGATGACGGAGTCGGGGATGTCGAAGCGTTCCGGGGTGGCCTCGAAGTCGGCGGGTGCGACTCCGGCACCGACGAGGTGCAGGGCGAGGTCGCCGACCACCTTGGAGGAGGGGGTGACCTTGACCAGGTGGCCGAGGATGCGGTCGGCGGCGGTGTACATCGCCTCGATGTCCTCGAAGCGGTCGCCGAGGCCGAGCGCGACGGCCTGGGTGCGGAGGTTGGAGAGCTGGCCGCCGGGGATCTCGTGGTCGTAGACCCGTCCGGTGGGTGAGGCGAGGCCCGCCTCGAAGGGGGCGTAGATCCGGCGGACGCTCTCCCAGTAGGGCTCCAGGTCGCCGACGGCCTGCAGGTCGAGGCCGGTGGGCCGGTCGGAGTAGTCGGTCGCGGCCACGATCGCCGACAGCGACGGCTGCGAGGTGGTGCCCGCCATGGACGCCACGGCCCCGTCCACGGCGTCGGCGCCGGCCTGGATCGCGGCGAGGTACGTGGCGAGCTGGCCGCCCGCCGTGTCGTGGGTGTGGATGTGCACCGGCAGGTCGAACTCGCGGCGCAGGGCCGTCACGAGCTTCGTGGCGGCCGGGGCGCGCAGCAGTCCCGCCATGTCCTTGACGGCCAGGACGTGGGCGCCCGCCTCGACGATCTGCTCGGCCAGCCGGAGGTAGTAGTCGAGGGTGTAGAGCTGCTCGGCGGGGTTGGAGAGATCGGAGGTGTAGCAGAGGGCGACCTCGGCGACGGCCGTGCCGGTGGCTCGTACGGCGTCGATGGCGGGCCGCATCTGGCCCACGTCGTTGAGCGCGTCGAAGATCCGGAAGATGTCGATGCCGGTCTCGGTGGCCTCCTGGACGAAGGCGTCGGTCACCTCGGTCGGGTACGGCGTGTACCCGACGGTGTTGCGGCCCCGCAGCAGCATCTGGAGGCAGATGTTGGGCGCGGCGGCCCGGAAGGCGGCCAGGCGCTCCCAGGGGTCCTCGGCGAGGAAGCGGAGGGCGACGTCGTAGGTGGCGCCGCCCCAGCACTCCAGGGAGAGCAGCTGCGGCAGGGTCCGGGCGACCACGGGGGCGACGGCGAGCATGTCCTTCGTACGGACCCGGGTGGCGAGCAGCGACTGGTGGGCGTCCCGGAACGTGGTGTCGGTGACGCCGATGGTCGGCGACTCGCGCAGCCAGCGGGCGAAGCCCTCCGGGCCGAGCTCGACGAGCTTCTGCTTCGAGCCGGCCGGGGGTTCGGTGACGGTGGGCCGCGGCAGCTTGGTGGCCGGGTCGATGAGGGCGGGGCGTTCGCCGTGCGGCTTGTTGACCGTCACGTCGGCCAGATAGGTGAGCAGTTTCGTGCCCCGGTCGGCGGAGTGCCGGGAGGTGAGCAGGTGCGGGCGCTGCTCGATGAACGACGTGGTGACGTTGCCGGACTGGAAGTCGGGGTCGTCGAGGACGGCCTGCAGGAACGGGATGTTCGTGGCGACGCCGCGGATACGGAACTCGGCGACCGCGCGCCGGGCCCGGTTGACGGCTGTGGTGAAGTCCCGGCCCCGGCAGGTCAGTTTGACCAGCATGGAGTCGAAGTGGGCGCTGATCTCCGTACCGGCGTGGGTGGTGCCGCCGTCGAGGCGGATGCCGGAGCCGCCGGGTGAGCGGTAGGCGCTGATACGGCCGGTGTCGGGGCGGAAGCCGTTCGCCGGGTCCTCGGTGGTGATACGGCACTGGAGTGCGGCGCCGCGCAGGGTGATGCTCTCCTGGGAGAGACCGAGGTCGGCGAGGGTCGCCCCGGCGGCGATGCGAAGCTGGGACTGCACGAGGTCGACGTCGGTGACCTCCTCGGTGACCGTGTGCTCGACCTGGATACGGGGGTTCATCTCGATGAAGACGTGGTTGCCGTCGCGGTCGAGGAGGAACTCGACGGTGCCCGCGTTGCGGTAGCCGATCTCCCGGGCGAACCGTACGGCGTCGGCGCAGATCCTCTCGCGCAGGGCCGGGTCGAGGTTCGGCGCGGGGGCCAGCTCGATGACCTTCTGGTGGCGGCGCTGCACCGAACAGTCGCGCTCGAAGAGGTGGATCACGTTGCCTTGGCCGTCGGCGAGGATCTGCACCTCGATGTGGCGGGGCTCGATGACGGCCTTCTCCAGGAAGACGGTGGGGTCGCCGAACGCGGAGGCGGCCTCGCGGGAGGCGGCCTCGATGGACTCGCGCAGCGCGGCGGGGTCCTCGACGCGGCGCATTCCGCGTCCGCCGCCACCGGCGACGGCCTTGACGAACACGGGGAAGCCGACGTCGTCGGCGGCGCGGACCAGTTCGTCCACGTCGGTGGAGGGCTCGGAGGAGCCGAGGACCGGTACGCCGGCGGCGCGGGCGGCGGCCACCGCGCGCGCCTTGTTGCCGGTCAGTTCGAGGATGTGGGCGCTGGGCCCGACGAACGTGATGCCCGCTTCCTCGCAGGCCCGGGCCAGCTCCGGGTTCTCGGACAGGAACCCGTAGCCCGGGTAGACGGCGTCGGCGCCCGCCAGCCGGGCGGCGCGCATGATCTCCTCGACGGAGAGATAGGCCCGCACGGGGTGTCCCGGTTCGCCGATCTCGTAAGCCTCGTCGGCCTTGAGCCGGTGCAGCGAGTTGCGGTCCTCGTGGGGGAAGACGGCGACCGTCCGCGCGCCCACTTCATAGCCGGCGCGGAACGCGCGGATCGCGATCTCGCCACGGTTGGCGACCAGTACCTTGCGGAGCATTCCCGATCCCTTCGGCCTGCCTGGTGAGGAACACCATGGTCGCGGCAATGCGGCCGACGTGCCATGAGAGTCCCGTCACTGACGGGTGATCGGAGGTCTGGCCTACGTGACGGAGCCCCTGCGGGCCGCGTGTCCCGTGTGCCCCGCCCGGCCCTGGGGTGCGGCCGTTACCGACTCACCAGTCGGCAGAGCGGCAAGGCCCTCGACAACGGGGACGTCACCACCCAGGGCGGCCGGATCGTCCAGGTACCGTTCATCCCGGCCGCGCGAACCGGCTCCCGTTCACCCCTCCACCGCGAACTGGCTTCCCGTCTTCTCGCCGTCGTCCGTGACCGCCGCGGCCACACAGCGGTAGACGCGCAGCCCCTTGTCCCACTCCGCCGCCGACGGCGGGATGATGTCGACGTTCCACTCGTCCGCGACGTCACGGCCCTCGGAGGTCATGGTCGCGGCCATGACCTTCTGCGAGCACAGCGCCTTGACGTCCGGATGCTTGATGAGGTCCCGCGCGTTGTTCGTCATGCCGTCCTCCGGCAGCGGCGCGATCGCGAAGGTCTCCCACACGTGCTTGGTCTGGCAGTCCGCACGGCTGACGGTGACGATGCCGGAGATGTCGACGATGCCGCTCCAGCACTCCGGGGTCGTGACGCACCGGCCGCCCACACCGTCGACATCCGTCGCGGGGCAGTTCTCCGTCGTGGTCGCCACCCCGAACTCCGAGGTGCCCTTGCCCTCGGCGGTGGCACCGGCGGACGGCGAGGCGGCTGCGGAGGAGCCACCTCCACCACCGTCATCGTCGTCGCCGTTCTGGTACGTCACCACGGTGACCGACACGCTCACGGAGACGGCCACGGCCGCCAGTACGGCGATCACCGCCGGCCGACGCCGCGCCGCCCCCTTCCGCCCGCCGTCGCCACCGGGGCCGGGAACGACGGTGGTGCCGCCCGTCCCGCCCGCCCCGGGAGCCACGGTCGTACCACCCCAGCCCGGCGGCACGACCCCGTAGGGCGGCATCGTCGTGGGCGGCGGGTCCCCATACGGCGGCATCGTCGTGGGCGGCGCGTCCCGATACGCCGGAACCGTCGTCATGCTGGGCGCCGGGCCGAAGCCGGTGCCGCCACCTCCCACTCCGCCACCGCCGCCTCCCAGGTCCACGGTGTCGAGGTCGACCGCGGCGAGGGCGTCGCGGAACGCGCCCGCGTCGGACAGGCGGTGGGCGGGGTCGGCTGCGAGGGCGTACCGGAGCGCCGAGTTGAACGCGGGCGGCAGTCCGGGGAGGTCGGCGTACGGCCAGGTGTGGCGCACGATCAGTTCGGCGAGGCTGAGCTGGGTGCCGTCGTCCGGGTAGTGCGGCGGGCGGCCGTTCAGCAGGGCGTAGACGGTCGCGGCCAGTGAGTACACGTCGCCGGCCGGGCTGGGGTCCGCCATGTGGAAGGCCTCGGGCGGCGCGTAAGCAGGGGTCAACGCCTCCCGGGTCACGGACAGTTCGCGTCCCGGCTGCGGCATGGCGGCGAGGCCGAAGTCGGTGAGGGCGACACCCCCGTACCGGTTGACCATGACGTTGCCGGGCTTGATGTCGCGGTGCAGCACCCCGGCGGCGTGGGCGGCGGTCACCGCGTCGGCGAGGCCCACGCCGATGTCGCGTGCCTCCTTGGCCGGGAGCGCGCCCTGCCGGTGCAGCCGGTCGCCCAGGGAGCCGCCGGGGCACAGCTCCAGGACCATGTAGGGGCGGTTGTCGGCGAGGACCCCGGCGTCATACACCGGGACCACATGGGGGTGGCCTGACAGTTGCCCGGCGGCCGTGACCTCGCGCATGAAGCGTTGTCGGTCGCGCGGTGTGGACAGCACCCTGCTGTCCACCTTCAGCGCGACCTCCCGGCCCACGGCCAGCTGCCGGGCCCGGTACACCGTGGCGAATCCGCCCTGGCCCAGGACCTCCTGGATCTCGTAACCGGGCAGGTCCGTTCTTTCGGGCCCCATGTTGCCGTACCCCCAGCGCGCAGCCCCGGCCAGGACGTCCGACCGAGGTGAGGCGAGACTCTAGCCGAGCCCGGTGACACCGGAACGCCGGGTTCGTCCACCGAACACCGCCACCGGCTGGGCCAAGGGGCCGAGGTCGCCTGCGAGGACGGTCCGGACGATCGGGGGGCGGCCCAGAGAGCGAGGATCTCGTTGGCGAGGTCGACGATCGGGAGGGCACGGTGCTGCGGATCGGCCCGGTCGGCTCGGGCACGACGGAGGTGCGACGCGCGGCTTCCTGAGCCACTGGTGGGGGCGGAAGTGACCGATAACCCGGAACATGAGCCCATGCTGAGCTAGCCTCAGTTTTCTTGGGGGCGAACTGACGTACGCCAAAAGTCACTTCGGGGGTGTTGTGTCAGACCAGCGGCCGGTGCCATCGCGTCCGACGGCAGAGACGGCTCCGGCGCTGCGCCAGGCGGGGGCGCTGCCCCTGCGCCCCGGCGACCCGGACCGTATCGGTCCGTATATGTCTCTGGGGCTGCTCGGCAGCGGCGGGATGGGGCGCGTCTATCTGGCGCGCCCCGCGGACGGCGGCCCCGACCTCGTCGCGGTGAAGGTGATCAGGCCCGAGTACGCGGAGGACGTGCGGTTCCGCCGTCGGTTCGAGCAGGAGGCGTCGGTGCACAGCCGGGTGCGCACCCCGCGCATGCCGCGCCTGGCCGGCACGGGCTTCCGGGACGAACTGCTGTGGATGGCCACCGAGTATCTGCCGGGGCTCGATCTCGCGGCCGCCGTGCACGAGGACGGTCCCCTGCCGGCCGTCGCCGTCCGGCGGCTGGTGGCGGAGCTGGGGCAGGCCCTCGCCGACCTCTCCGCCGCGGGGATCGTGCACCGGGACCTGAAGCCGTCCAACGTCCTGCTGTCCGCCCGGGGCGCGCACGTCATCGACTTCGGTATCGCGAAGGCCGCCGACGCGAGCGCGATCACCGGCACGGGCAACCGGGTCGGCACCCCGGCCTACATGTCGCCGGAGTACCTGCGCACGGGCGCGTGCGACACCGCGTCGGACGTGTTCTCCCTGGCCTGCACCCTGGTCTTCGCGGCCACCGGCAGAGCCCCGTTCGGCGACGGCACCGGCGTCGACGTCATGCACCGGGTGGCGTTCGAGGAGCCCAACCCGGATGTGCTCGCCGAGATCGCGGCGGCCGACGCGCCGCTCGCCGCACTGCTCTCCGCCGGCCTGGCCAAGGAGCCCGGACAGCGGCCGACGCCGGGGCAGCTGATCGAGGCGGCCGGGCCCGACTCCCCGGGCTCCGAGGCGGCGGGACCGTCCGGGGCCTTCGACTGGCCCGAACCGCTGGGCGGCAGGGTGCTCGCCCGGCAGCGGGCGTGCGACACCCTGCGCCGCCTTCCCCTCGAACAGCCCGGCCCCGAACCACTGGTCAAGGCGTCGGCCCCCGCCGCCGCACCGCCGAGTCCGTCCGCCGACGCACCGGCCCAGCCGTTACGTCCGACGCCGCCCCGCACCCGGACCCGCCGCAAGCGGGTGCTGATCGGAGCCGCCGGTCTGGCTCTCTGCATGGCGACCGCCGGTGTCGTCGCACTCACCCTCCTGAGCCCCGCCACCACCACGGCCTCGCCGCAGCGGGGTACGGCGACGTCCGCCGACGCCCTGCCCGGCGACGCCGCCTCGGTGTCGGCGACCGCGGCCTCGGGCGGTGCGGACGCCGACCCGGACGGCGGATCGGAGGTCTCGGAGGTGTCCGGCGAGGACGACCGCCCCTCGGCCGACGGCGACACCGCGCGCCCCGACGCCTCCGATTCCGGCTCGGGCTCGGGGTCCGCCACCGGCGACGACGACCCGCACACGGACTCCACCGCACCCGCCCCCAAGACCAGCGCGCCCACCGAGACCACGCCGACCCCGAGCCTCGCTTCCACCGAGCCCTCGTCCCCGGCTTGGCTCACGGACTGCACGTACTACTACGGCAACGGACGCACCCGTCTGGGGAACACGGGCAAACGCGTCCTGCAGGTGCAGTGCATGCTGTCCAAGCGCGGCTACAGCCTCGGGGGCGGCGGCGTGGACGGCGAGTTCGACGCCGGGACGGAGGCCGCGGTGCAGAGCTTCCAGCGGGACAAGGGGCTGCTGGTCACCGACGGCGTCGTACGGCCGCGCGTCTGGACCGCGTTGCGCTCCACGGAGTGAGAGGGGCTGCTCGCCGAGCCGCGCCGGTCAGTCGACGAACAGTCCACGCGCCGCGGCCCGCGCGTCGAACTCCTCCAGGTGGGCCTGGGCGTCCGGGAGGGCGTCGCACATCGCCTCCAGGAGGACCTGGCCCAGCAGCATGGGGGCGCTGACGGTGTCGAAGACCAGGCCGGTGCCCACGGCGGCGGGGAGCAGCAGGTCGCTGTGGGCGGCGACCGGGGCGAAGGTGCCGTCGGCGACGGTCACCACCGTGAGGCCGGCGGCGCGGGCATGGGCGAGGGCGTCGAGGAGTTCGCGCGGGTGGCGGGGCAGCGCGAAGCACAGGAGCGCGCTCGCGCCGGCCTGCCGCGCCGCGTCGATGCGGTCGGCGAGCAGCGAGCCGCCCTCGTCGAGCAGCCGTACACCGGTGTGGACCTTCGCCGCGAAGTAGGCGAAGCCGCGGGCCTGGGCGGCGGAGGCGCGCAGCCCGAGCACCGGCAGCGGCCGGGAGGCGGCGAGCAGACGGCCCGCGCGTTCGACGGGTTCGGGGTCCGTGAGCAGGGATGCCAAGTGCCGCAGATTGTCGATCTCGGCCTGCACAGCACGCTGGTACGGGTTGGCCGACTGTCCGTCGAAGCCGTTCCCGGTGGGTGCGACCGCCCGTAGTCGGGCGCGCAGGGCCGGATAGCCGTCGAATCCGAGGGCGACCGCGAAGCGGGTCACCGAGGGCTGGCTGACACCGGCCAGCCGGGCCAGTTCCACGCTCGACAGATAGGGCACGTCCGCCGCCTGCCGGACCAGGCAGTGCGCGATGCGGCGCTGTGTCGGGGTGAGCCGACGGCCTTCGAAGAGCTGCTGCAGCCGCGCTGCCGCGCCGCCCCCGTCGCGTCCTTCGGTGCCGACACCATCGGGTCTTCCGGTGCCGACTCCGCCAGGTCCTTCGGTGCCGACAGCGTCCGTCATCTGGTCTCCCAGCCGTTCGTCGTGCTCGGTCCCCTCCCCCTGCCCGGCGGGGTGGTCGGTGCGCGGTGCCGGGCAGGAGCGGGGGCGGACGGTGCGGGCGTGACCGAGAACGGTCAGCCCGCGAGGCCGGTGGACGTCAGCCAGTCCTTGGCGACGGTGTCGGCGTCCTCCTTGTCGTTGACGAGCTTCTTCATCATCTCCAGCAGGTCCTCGGTGGTGAGCTTGGCGGAGACGGAGTTGAGCGCCTCCTTCGCCTTGTCGTTCACCGCGTCCTTGTAGACGAGGGGCGTGACGTTCTGCGAGGAGAAGAGGTTCTTCGGGTCCTCCAGGACCACCAGCTTGTCCGCGACGATGGCGGGGTCGGTGGTGTAGAGGTTGGCGGCCTGCACCTTGTCGTCCTTCAGCAGCTTCACCAGGGTGCTCTGGGCACCCGCGTCGAGCGGCTGGAACTTCCCGAAGTCCACGCCGTAGACCTTCTTCAGGCCGACACCGCCCTGCGTACGGGTCTTGAACTCCGACCCGGCGCCGATCGTCATGTCGCCCGCGACCGGCTTGAGGTCGGCGAGGGTCTTGAGGTTGTACTTGGCGGCGGTCTCGGCGGTGACCGTCACCGAGTCCTTGTCCTCAGCCGCGGCGGAGTCGAGTATCTCCACCGACGACGGCAGCTTCTCCTTCAGTTCGGCGTTGATGTCCTCGGTGCTGGTCGCGGTGCTGTTCTTGTCGACCGCCACCGACAGCAGGGCGCCGTTGTACTCGGGGAAGACGCCGATGCCGCCCTTGACCACCTGGTCGTAGTAGACCTCGCGGGCCCCGATGTCGAACTTCCGGGTCACTTTCAGGCCCTTGCCCTCCAGGGCCTGTGAGTAGATCTCGGCGAGCAGCTGGTTCTCGGGGAAGTTCGCCGAGCCGACGACGATGGAATTGCCCTCCCCGCCACCGCTGTCGCCCGCCAGCGGATTGTCGTCGCTGTCACCGCCACCGCCGCAGGCGGTCAGGGTGAGTGCGGTGATCAGGCCGAACGCGGCGCCTCGGTACATGCCTCGCATGGGTGTTTCCTCTCTCGGAGCCCGGGGGCTCGAAAAATTCGGATCAGAAGAGTTCAGGATGCGGAATGTTCAGGACTTCGACGCCGTGCCCCTCAGGCCCGGCGAGACCACGACGCGTCGCAGTGCGGTGAACACGACCTGCACGACGAGCGCGAGGGCGACGACGACCGTGGAGCCGCCGATGACCAACCCGTAGTCGTTGCGGGAGAGTCCGTCGACGATGTAGCGGCCCAGGCCGCCGAGCCCGGGGTAGGCGGCGACGGTCGCGGTGGCCACGACCTGGATCGCGGCGACCCGCAGTCCGAGGAGGATCAGCGGCAGCGCCATCGGCACCTCGACCCGGGTCAGGACCTCCCACTCGGTCATGCCGACCCCGCGCGCGGCGTCCCGGGTGGCGGGGTCCACGCCCCGCACCCCTTCGAAGGTGTTGATGAGGATCGGCGGTACCGCGAGGGCGACCAGGGCGACCAGGACGGGCGTGGTGCTGAGCCCGGCGAGCGTGACGACGAGGACGACCAGGCCGAAGGTGGGAATCGCGCGGGCGAGGTTGGCCACGCTGGCCACGGCGAAGGCACCGCGGCCGGTGTGCCCGACGAGCAGTCCGAACGTCAGCCCGATGACGGCGGCGAACAGCAACGACAGTCCGCTGTAGGTGAGATGCTCCACCAGCCGCTGCGGGATGCCCTCGTCTCCGTGCCACTGCGCCGAGGACGTCAGCCAGTCCCCCACGAGCTCCATCTGGTTCAGGAAATCGTTCATGCCGACGTCACCTTGTTCCGGGACCACGGGGTGAGCAGCCGCTGTGCCAGGACCAGCAACGCGTCGGTGGCAAGGGCGAGCAGCATGATCAGGACGATCGCGGTGACGATCGGGGTGGGGAAGTCGAGTTGGAGACCGCGGGTGATGTAGTAGCCGAGGCCGCCCTGTCCGATCAGCTGTCCCACGGCGACGAGGCTGATGGACGAGACGGCGGCGACGCGTACGCCGGCGATGACGACGGGTACGGCGATCGGCAACTCGACCTGGACGACCCGGCGTACGGCGCCGAATCCCATCGCGGTGGCCGCGAGCCGGACGGACTCGGGGACCGAGGCGAGGCCGTCGACCACGTTGGGGACCAGCACCGACAGGGTGTAGAGCGTCAGCGGGATCATCACCGTCTGTTCGGTCAGCCCGGTGTACCGGACGAAGATCATGAACAGGGCGAGGGACGGGATCGAGTACAGGATGTTCGACACGGTCAACACCGGCGGGTAGAGCCAGCGCCAGCGGTGGCACAGGATGCCGAGCGGCACGGAGATGATCAGCCCGAGCAGCACCGGCAGCAGGCCGAGTCTGAGGTGGATGCCGGTGTACTCGGCGAGTTCGGCCGTGTGGTCGGCTATCCACTGCCACCGGACCAGCGGTTCGTCGTCGCTCATCGGTCACCGTCGCCCGGGGTGTCGGCGGGGGACGACTTGTCCACGGTCAACTTGGGCGCGGCCGAGGCGACTTCGGCCGACGCACTCCCGGCGGCCGGCACTCCCCCGGCCGTCGCCCCGGCAGACCGCTCGGCGGCGACCGCTCCGGCGGACAACTCGTGCGCGTCCGTGACTCCGACGACCGCGCCCTCCGCGTCGACGGCCACCGCGAGGCGGGCGGGTGACAGGAGGGCCGAGTCGAGGGCGGCCCGTGCCGAGTCTCCGACGAGGCTGAAGGTGTGGCCGAGGGGGGCCAGGGGCGCGTCCGCGAGGGTTCCGGTGTCCGGCAGCGCGTCGGTCGCGGCCCAGCCGAGCGGCCGCCGGGCGTCGTCGACGACGAGCACCCAGGGCGCGTCCGCCGTCCGGGCCTCGGCGACGGGAGAGGCGGCCGGCAGCACCGGGCCGTCGCGCAGCGGCAGTTCGGCCGCGTCGACGAAGGAGAGCCGGCGGATGCCCCGGTCCTGCCCCACGAAGTCGGCCACGAAGTCGTCGGCGGGACTGGCGAGCAGCCGCTCGGGCGTGTCGAACTGGGCGAGCTTGCCGCCGGTGCGGAACACGGCGATGTTGTCGCCGAGTTTGATGGCCTCGTCGATGTCATGGGTGACGAACACGATCGTCTTGTGCAGCTCCTTCTGCAGCCGGATGAACTCGGCCTGCAGCTCCGCCCGCACGATCGGGTCGACCGCGCTGAACGGCTCGTCCATCAGCAGCACCGGCGGGTCGGCGCCCAGCGCCCTGGCCACCCCGACGCGCTGCTGCTGCCCGCCGGAGAGCTGGTTCGGGTAGCGCTTGGCCATCTCGGCGGGCAGGCCCACCAGTTCGAGCAGCTCCGCCGCCCGGGCCCGCGCCTTCTTCTTGCCCCACCCCAACAGCAGCGGAACGGTGGCTATGTTGTCCAGGATGGTGCGGTGCGGGAACAACCCCGCGTGCTGGATCACATACCCGATGCCCCGGCGCAGCTCGGGCGCGTTGACCTCCCGGATGTCCCGGCCGCGCAGGCTCACCGTGCCTGCGGTCGGCTCCACCATGCGGTTGATCATGCGCAGAGTGGTGGTCTTGCCGCAGCCGGAAGGACCGACCAGGACCGTGATGCCACCCTCGGCCAGTTCCAGGGACAGGTCGTCCACCGCTGTCGTGCCGTTTGGATATTTTTTGCTCACCGCGTCGAATCTGATCAAGACTGCCCCTTACCCGACTGCATATGGTCATGCAGAGTTGTCGGTGACTGAATGACAGTCAATGGAATTTTGTGAACGGCACGTTACGTTCACAGCAAGTCGCACCGGGGATGCCCGAATTCTTCACTGTCTGCGATGTTTACTCCCCTTCATAATGGGGCGGCTCAGAGGAAGGGGAGACACCCCATGCGGTTCGGGACGGGGACGAGCGAAGGCGCGGAGGTCGTCGTCGACGGGCGGACGCTGTCGTACGACGAGGTCGTGGCCGTCGCCCGGCACGGAGCCCCGGTCGCCCTCGCGGACGAGGTTCTCCCCCGGCTGGCACGTGACCGGGCCGTCGTCGAGGACGTCGTCGACCGCCAGGTGCCGACGTACGGCCTGACGACGGGCCTCGGCACCCGCTCGTCGTACGCGCTGCCGCGCGACGAGCTGGAGGTCTTCAGCGTGCGTACGGTCCGGGGGCGGGCCCACGCGGTCGGCGATCCGCTGCCGGTGCCCGTCGTACGGGCCGCGCTCCTCGCCCGCGCCAACGGCATCGCGAGCGGGGGCAGCGGCGTACGACCGGAGATCCTGCGACTGCTCGTGGACCTGCTCAACGCGCGGGTGCACCCCGTGATCCCGGAGGTGGGGTCGATCGGCGCCTCCGATCTGTGCCAGATGGCCCATGTCGGGCTGGTCGTCATCGGGGAGGGCGACGCCGAGTTCGGCGGCGAGGTGCTCGACGGCGCCACGGCACTGCGGCGGGCGGGGCTCGCCCCGGCCGCACTGGGGCCGAAGGACGGACATGTGCTGTGCGGCGCGAGCCCGCTGGCGGCCGGGCAGGGCGCCCTCGCCCTGCACGAGACGGCCGCCGTCCTCGCGTTGGCGCAGGCGGTCACGGCGCTCACCTACGAGGGCTTCCGGGCCAACACCAGCCCGCTCGACGCGCGGGTGCTGTCCCTGCGTCCCGCCCCCGGTCAGTCCCGCGCGGCGGGCGGACTGCTCGCCCTGCTGGACGGCGGCGAGCTGACCGATCCCCGGCACGCGCGGCGGGTCCAGGACCCCGTCAGTCTGCGCTGCGCGGCCCAGGTGCACGGAGCCGCGTACGCGGCGCTGGACTTCGCCGCCGCCGCGCTGGACCCCGAGCTGAACGGCTGCGGCGACAACCCGGTGGTCGTGGCGGACACGGGCGAAATCCTCTCCTCCGGCAACTTCCACACCCCGGCCCTGGCCCTCGCCTTCGACACCCTCGCGCTGGCGCTGACACAGACCGCGTCGGTCTCCGCCGAACGCATGCGCCGCCTGCTCGACCCCGCCGTCAGCGGACTGCCGGCGAACCTCTCGCCGTACGGCCCGGAACGCTCGGGCTTCGCGCCGCTGACCAAGACGGCGCAGGCGCTCGTCGCCGAGATCCGCATGCTGTCCGTCCCCGTGTCCACCGACCCCCGTCATGGCGCGGCGGCCGTCGAGGACGACTCGACCAACGCGTCGCTGGGCGCCCGGCGGCTCACGACGGTGCTCACCCGGCTGCGGCAGGTGCTCGCCGTGGAGGCCGTGGTCGCCGCGCAGGCGGTGGATCTGGCGGCTCCGGCCGTACTGGGGCGGGGTCCGGAGTTCCTGCGGCGCGCGATCCGGGCAGTGGTTCCCCGCCTGGACGACGACCGGCCGTGCGGGGTGGACGTGGAGACGGTGCGCCGCGACATCCTGGAATGCGACGACGTCCGGAGCACACTGCGCGCCCTGACCGGGGAAGCGTCGGCCTTGGTGGGAGGAGCGGCATGACCAACTGCGACGTGCACCAGCATCTGTGGACCCCCTCGCTGGTGACGGCCCTACGGTCACGCCGCGAACCACCGTTCCTGGACGGCTGGACCCTGTTCCTCGACGGCGAGCCGCCCTACGAGCTCCCGCCCGCCGACCACGACATCGCCCGCCGCGCGGACCTCGCCGGCACCGACGGCCTCGGCCGGGCCCTCATCTCGCTCTCCTCCCCGATCGGCGTGGAATGGCTGCCCGCGACCGAGGCCCGCCCCCTGCTCGACGCCTACCACGAGGGCGCGGCCGCGCTCCCCGAACCGTTCGGTGCCTGGGCCGCCGCCTGCGTACGGGACGTCGACGCGAAGGCGACCGCCGGGGACCTCGACCGGGGCTTCGTCGGCCTCCAGCTCCCGGCGAACGCCCTGGCCGACGCGTCCGGTTACGCGCGCTGCGCCCCGCTCCTCGACCTCCTCGAAGAACGCGGCCTCCCGCTGTTCGTCCACCCGGGGCCCGCGCCCGGCGGCTCCGAGGGACCCGGCTGGTGGCCCGCGATGGTCCCCTACGTACAGCAGATGCACTCCGCCTGGTTCGCCTTCCGCGCCTTCGGCCGGCCCCGTCACCCCCGCCTTCGGGTGTGTTTCGCCCTGCTGGCCGGGCTCGCCCCGCTCCACGGGGAGCGCTTCGCCGCCCGGAGCGGCGGGAGCGAGGCGGGAGTGGACCCGGACGTCTTCGTCGAGACGTCCTCCTACGGCCCGACCGCCGTCGAAGCCGTGGTCCGCGCGCTCGGCGTGGACGCCGTCGTCCAGGGCTCCGACCGCCCCTACGCCGAGCCCCCGCAACAGCCCGGCTTCGGCCTGGGCGGGGCGGCGGCGTACGCCTTCCGCATCGCCAATCCCCGGCGGCTGCTCACCGGGAAGGACTGCTGAGGCCGCCGGAGTCACGGGCCCGACGAGGAGCCCGTGACCTCCTTCGCCGGCCCCGCCCGTGCCGGTCGGCGCAGCCGGTACGCGCGGATCACCGTGCTCGGCGGTGTTGCCGTCGGCGTCGACGGACTTCGCCCACAGGGAGGCGAAGCCGTCGCCGGGGTTCTTCGGCTCCACACGCCGGCTGCCCTCGCAGGACGACGGGCAGGGTCATCCGGCAGAAGTCGCGGCGCCGCGACCGGAGCCCGGGGCCGGCGTCAGCGGCCGGGGCGGATCAGTCCCGTGAGATAGCGCCACAGCGAGGAGCGCTGCCGGGCGGACACGTCCGGCGTCACCGTCTCCGCCGCGTCCCCCGCCCCCGTCGGCTCCGCCGCCTGGCCGTCCACCGGCGGCCGTTCGGCCGTCTGCGCGAGTTCGTACCGTACGGGCAGCGAGCGCAGGCCCCGCATGAAGGGCGAGGAACGCCAGGGCAGTTGGTCGACGGGGAGGGCGAGGTCCAGGTTGGCGAACCGCTCGAACAGCCGGCCCACTCCGACGGCCGCGACCGTCGAGGCGAGTTCGCGTGCCGGGCACTGGCGCGGGCCCGCGCCCCAGGACAGGTGCGCCCGGGTGCTGACCGTGGTGCTGGGTGCCACGTGGTCGGCGAAGAGCGGGTCGGCGTGCGCCGCGGCGGAGGAGACCCAGACCGGGTCGCCCGCGCGGATCGTGTAGTTGCCGAGCGGGGTGTCCTTGGCCGCGAACCTCGGCACGAAGTTCACCAGCGGCGGCTTCCGCATGACGACCCGGTTCATGGCCTCCCGGACCATGCCGGCGGAGAGGCTGGCCCGCACGCTGTCCTCGCCCGAGAGGACCTCGACGACCGTGTTGGAGATGAGGATGCCGACGTGGTCGGACGTCATACCCAGCAGCATGAACAGTTCGCGGGCCAGCTCGTCGAGCGAAAGGTCCGGGTGGGCGGCCAGCAGGTGGGACGGGAAGTCCTCGCCCGGCGTCTTCAGCTTCAGCTCCGCCAGTTCCGCCAGCGCGCCCAGCAGCCGGTCCAGGGCGGGCCCCGCGTCGGGGCCCGCGTCCAGTACCCGCCACATGTCCATCAGGGCGTCGTCGCCCTGGGAACCGGGGAAGCCGAGCAGATGGCTGGCCACCATCAGCGGCAGGGGCCGGGAGAACTGCGCGGACAGGTCCGCCAGCCCCGTGCCGCCCGCCTGCCCCATCAGGGTGATCAGCTCGTCGGCGTAGGCGGTCACGGCCGACTTCAGCCGCTTCGCCTGGGGGTTGCGCGGGTCCTGGAACGGCCTGAGCGCCTGGTCCCACGCCGTCCGCAGCGTCCGGTAGCCGGGGCCGCCCTGGATCAGTACGTGGTTGACCTCCAGGGAGGGCCCGAGCGGCCAGTCGGCGGGGACCCTGCCCTCGGTCCGGGCCCGCCAGTTCTCCAGGCCCTTGGGCCAGCCGTCGTCGTCCTGGAGCACCTGGAGCGCCTCGCGATAGCCCAGGACCAGCCAGGCGGGTACGCCCAGCAGATCGACCGGCGCCACCGCGCCGTGCCGCTGCCGCAGCCGCTCGTACACCAGCGAGGGACGCGTCTCGTAGTCCCGGGTCAGCAGCGGTTCGGGAGACATCGCCTCCAACCCCGCGCCGTCCAGCTCCACGGACACATCCTCACCCGACTGGGTTTCCCTCACGCCACCCCTCCGACACTCCCCGTACCGGCGCACCTTCAGCCGGTAGCCGGAACGGTGGGACCCTACCCCAGGGTCACTTCCGGGGGAACGCCGGGCATCACCACTCACAGCTTCAGCCCCGTGACTCACAGCCGTGAGCACGCCCGCGACCCGGGCCTCGGCCGGCCGCACACGGTCGAACTCGGCCGGCCGCACACGGCTGACCTCGGAGGTCGCCGCCGGCCGAGCCGCGCGCCGACCTCGACGACGGCCTGTCACCGCCCGGCGCGGGCCGCCTTGACGAACTCCGTGATCAGACCGGGGTCCTTGACGCCTCGGCTCTGCTCCACGCCACTGGAGACGTCGACGCCCCAGGGGTGGGTGACGGCGACGGCGTCGCGCACGTTCTCCGGGGTGAGGCCGCCCGCGAGGAGCCACTTCTCCCCGGCGGCCGCCAGCGGCCTGCTCGCCCAGTCCCAGGCGATGCCCGAGCCGGGGACGGGCGCGTCGAGGAGGAGCATGTCCTCGCCGAACTCCCCACAGCTCGGCACCGAGTCGCCGAACGCCGCGGCGCGGATCAGGGTCCAGTCGCCGGCCGCCAGGTCGTCGTAGTAGGCGCGGTCCTCGGGGCCGTGCAGCTGGATCGCCCGGATCCCCGACTCGGTGGCCAGGGACCGCACATCGCCAAGCGGCTCCTGGCGGAAGACGCCGACCGTCAGGACGTGCTCCGGCACACGGCGGCTCAGCCGTGCGGCGGTGGCGGCGTCGATCCGGCGCGGGCTGGCCGAGAAGACGAAGCCGATGGCGTCGGCGCCCGCCTCGACGGCCGTGTCGACGTCCTGCTCGGTCCTCAGACCACAGATCTTGATGAAGAGGGAGTCACTGGAGTTGCTCACGCCCCCAGCCTGCCGCATCGGAGACGGCGCGGGGACGGCGGCCACCTGGCCCGGCGCGCCTGACGCGGTCAGCGCCACGCTCCCGACTGGCGCCGGGTGACGACCGCGCTGAGCGTCCGGACACCCCGGGTCGAGCCCGGGTCGATGCCGGTGAGTTCCCGTACCCGGCGGAGGCGGTAGTCCAGGGTGCGGGTGTGGACGTTGAGAGCGGTCGCCGTGGCGCCGCGGTGCATGTCGTGCCGGTAGTACGCGTCGAGGGTGATCAGCAGGTCCGGGCCGGAGTCCAGCCGACGGGCCAGCGAGCGCAGCCAGTCGTCGACGAACGGCACGTCAGCGACGGCGAGTTCGACGAAGACGTCGGCCAGGGTGTGCGGTCGCTGCTGGGCGGAGGCCCGGCGCAGCGGGGCCGCCCGGCTGATCCGCCGCGCCCTGTCCAGGGCGTCGGACAGCCCGGGCAGCGGAGCGGTGGCGGTGCCGACGGCGCAGGGGCGGCCGAGGGCCCGGGCGAAGTCCCGCACGAGATCCGGCAAGTGGTCGGGGGTGAGATCGGGTAAGAGGTCGGGAACGGTGTGCGGCGGTACGTTCTCCGCTTCCGCGGCGCCGGAGACCAGGGGAACCAGAGCGATCAGCTCACCGCTCCCGTCGTCGCCCTCCGGGCCCCACATGACCGGCACCTGGTGACTCTTCACCAGCGTTTCGATCTCGTTTTGCAGAAAACGGTCGACGGCGGGAGGGTCCGGTAGCCGGAACACCGTCACGGCGCAGTGATCCGGCAGTTCCATGTCCACGGCCGCGGCGAGTTCCGCCGCTATCGGATCCCCGTTCAGCAATGACCGGGCCAGCAGGGCGACCTGCTCGGTGTGCGGCATTCGGCGGCGCAGTACGCGGACGAATCCCTGGCGGTAGGCGCCGATGCCGCGCTCGCCCTGCGGGGCGAACCAGGTCATCATCCGCATGAGTTCGTCGACACCGCCGCCGCGCTGGGCCTCGGTCGCCTCGTTGATCTCGCGCAGCATGAGCGCGGTGTGCACGCGCAGCACCCACTGCCGTGCGTCGAGCGACATGCCCGCACCGGCCCGCAGCTCTCCCATGGACGCGATGTAGCCAAGATCGTTGGCGCTCAACTCGCTGTTGTCCGGAGACAGTTCGACGGTGCGGTGCCGTAACCACACCGAGTGCTCCAGCGTCTCGGCCCGTGCCCGGGGGTCCTTGTCCAGGAACCCGAACTCCGGGATCTCACGCGTGTAGGTCTCTACCTCCCGGCGGGCGTTGGTCGACGCCTGACGGGCCAGTTCGGCGAAAAGGCTCCCCATGGACGCGAGCATGTCATTCCGGACGAACGGGCCGACAGACGAGATCCGGACGGCGTTCATCACTCCGCATAAATCGGCGGCAAGTATACCGACAGGGTTTTTGTCACAGTGCGCAAAATTCACGGATCGGGGCGTTCCCGTCACCTCTTCCGCTTGTGGAGGAGTCGTAAAGCGGCCTTAATGAGAACCGCGTACACGCCCATGGGGGGAAGACCGCGGCAATCATTCCGGCGCGACTACGGAACGGTTCCCGCAATCAGTACGGGCCCGGGTACGGAAATTCCTCAGCCAGGCGCCACACAATGGCGCTCGCCCAAACGGGAGGGAAACCCCGATGAAAGCAGGCACGAGAAAGAGAATCACGGCGGCGATGGCGGTCGTGGTCACGTCGACGGCACTCATGCTCGGCATGCCGGGCACCGCTTCGGCCGCCCCCGCCGCCGTCCCCAGCCTGCGCGCGTTCGGGATCAGCGGCGACGGCACCCTGATGGCCACGTTCACGACGGACCGGCCGGACGTGCTCAACTGGGTGCGGGTCATCACCGGGCTCAGCGGCGACACGGCCCTGGTCGGGATCGACTTCCGGGTGCAGGACGGCCTGCTGTACGGAGTCGGCAACAAGGGCGGCATCTACACGATCAAGATCCCGGCGGGCACCACGGACGTCCAGGTCACCAAGGTGTCCCAGCTCCAGTACGCGCTGACCGGCACGCAGTTCGGCGTCGACTTCAACCCGGCCGCCGACCGTCTCCGCGTGATCAGCGACAACGGCCAGAACCTGCGGCACAACCTCAACGACCACACCACCATCCAGGACATCAACCTGACCACCCCGCCGATCGAGGGCACGACCAAGGGCGTCACCGCCGCCGCGTACACGAACAACGACCTCAACGGGGCCACGGCGACCACGCTGTTCGACATCAACACCAACAGCGACCAGGTCGTCATCCAGTCCCCGGCCAACAACGGCACGCTCGCCCCGACCGGCAGCCTCGGCATCGACGCCCAGCTCAAGGCCGGCATGGACATCTACAGCACCCTGTCCGGCGGGAAGACGGTCGACAACGCCGCCTTCGCCTCCCTCACCCCGTACGGCGCCAGTACCCCCTCGCTGTACAGCATCAACGTCTTCACCGGCGAGGCGACCTTCATCAAGCAGTTCCCGCTGAACATCACGGACCTGGCCATCAGCCTCACCGGCTCCTGATCCCCCAGCGACCACACCCTCGCCGCGGCCCGGCCACGACCGGACCGCGGCGAGTCGGCGTCACGAGCACGTGCCGCCACACCGACGGCTCTTTTCACGTACGTACGTACGTCAATGAATGGACGCCACGATGGTGTTCAAACGACTGCTCGGTTCGCTCGGGGTGGGCGGCGCGCTGACCGGGCGGGTCCATCTCAAGGGCGGTGACGCCGACTTCGAGAGCGAGCACATCACCCTGGAGCGGGTCGGGGACTTCTTCGAGGGCTAAGAAGAAGAGGAGTGACGGGCCGACACACCCGTCACCGCAGCTCCTCCAGGTCGAGGTCCGATCCGACGACCAGGGTCACCACGCCCGCGGCGGCGTCCGCGGACCGCGTGGCCTTGGCGTCGGGCAGCCGCGAGGCTAGGACCTTCGCCTGCTTGGTGAGGTCGGCCGGGTAGGAGACCGTGGTGGCGTCGGTGTTCTCGGGCGCGTTGCCCGTGCCGACGACGGTGAAGCCGGCCTCGCGCAACTTCTCGGCGACGGCTGCGGCGCGCCCGGTGACCCCGGTGCCGTTGAGGACCTGGACGCGTACGGCGGACGCGTAGATCAGGTCGTTCTTGGCCTGCGCCTGCAGTCGCTCCTTGTCGACCTCCTTGTCGCCTGCGAGGGAGGTGAACAGGTCGGCGGCCTGCGGGTACTGCCAGACGATGTTGGCCTTGTCGGCGGGGACGTCGGCCTCGCGGGGGTAGTTGGGGACGGTCAGGAAGGTGAGCCGGTCGCTGGGGATGCCCTTGAGCTCGGAGGCGAGGTCGTAGAGCGGGTCGATTCCGGCGAGATCCTTGTCCGTGGTCAGGGACTTGGTGGCGGACTGCAGGAAGTCGTAGAGCGAAGTGGGGCTGGTCAGCTTGGACTTGGCCTTGGCGGCCAGGGCCTCCATGAACTCCTGCTGGCGGCCGATGCGTCCGATGTCGGAACCGTCGCCGACGGCGTAGCGGGTCCGCACATAGCCGAGCGCCGTCTCGCCCTTGACGGTCTGGCAGCCCGCCTCCATGTCGAGGTGGGCCTTCTCGTCGTAGATGGCCTGCTCGGGGCAGACCTCGATGCCCTCCAGGGCGTCGACCATCCCCTTGAAGCCCTGGAAGTCGACGGACATGAAGTTGTCGATGCGCAGACCGGTGTTGGCCTCCACCGTCCGGATCGAGCAGGCCGCCGCGCCGGCGACCTCGCCGCTCGAACCGCCGATCGCGAACGCCTCGTTGATCTTCGCCAGGTGCGGGCCGGACGTACTGCCGTCCCCCTTCTCGCACGCCGATATCTCGACCCATGAGTCACGCGGGAACGACACCACGGTCGCCCACTCCCGGTTCGCGGGGATGTGCAGCACCATCAGCGTGTCCGACTGCATGGTGGTCAGGTCACTGCCGTACTTCGCGTTGGCCCCGTCACGGCTGTCCGAGCCGACGACCATGATGTTCTTCGAACCCGGGCTGAGATTGACCGGGCGGTCCCCGCCGAGCTTGCCGTCCACGTCGGCACCCGTGATGTTGTTGTCCAGGTCCTTGTAGACCCAGGCACCGACGCCTCCGACCCCGAGGACGAGCACGGCCGCGCTGCCCGCGAGCCAGCTCACCGTCCGGCCCCGCCGCGTCAGCCGCGTCCCCCCGCCTCCGGCACCCGCGCGCCGCCTTCCCGTACCACTCACCGGCCTTCCCCCACCTCGGCCGCACCCGGCCGGTCGACTACCCCCTGGCGCCCGGCACTTGTGATCACCGAACCCGCAGGACTCTACATGCATGTAGATATACGGATCAGGGCCGCACGCGTCTCACCGTGCCCCGGACTCACAAACGTCACAGAGGCGTCGCAGCGTACAGAATGAGGACCATCGTCACGGCCGAGTTCGCCGATGACATCGCCGAGACCGCCGCGCCCACGGCCGCGCCCCACGCCGCCGGCCCCACCGAGGTGAACACCGACGGCCGGCTGCGCACCCCGGGCGCCGCCGAGCAGAGCCCCCACCCGGCGCGGCACGGGCCCCGACGTCGCGAAGCCGGCGAGCGTCGCCGGCGTACCGGCGGACACGAGCGCCACCCGTGTACGACACGGCCGTACGCAGGGGGCCACAGGAACGGGTTGGCACGCGCGGCCAGTCGAACGGCCGGCAGCAACCGGTGGTGCCGGGCGGCAAGATGAGCCCGCTCATGGGCGAACAGCGCCCGCCGCTCGGCCGGTTCCAGGCACGACAGCAGGGCCGTGGTGACCACCACCCGGTCGCGACGGCCACCGGGCAGCGCGTACGCGTACGGTGCCTCGTCGGGCAGTACGGCCACCTCGGTGTCCGGCAGCCCGGCCGGGGCCCCGTGGGCGCGGTGGGCGCGGTGGGCGCGGTGGCGCACCCGCCCGTGCCTCCACAGGGTCCGGCCGCAGGTCGGCAGCACGGCGATCAACGCCGGGATGGCCAGTCGCCCGGCGACCTCGTCGTACGGAACCATCGCGCGCACCTCGGGGTCGGACCAGCCGTCGGGCAAGGAGTTGCCGGGCGGTTGGGCCGTGCCGACCACCATCAGCAGGCCCAGGCACACCGTGCTGCACACCCGCCATCACGACGGCCACGCCGGTCAGCAGCCGGGTGGCGGTCCGTGGATGCAGTCGCTGCTCGGCGAGCGCGCGATCGGCCACGCCGTGAGCGGCAGGACCAGGGGAAGAAAGACGAACACCCCCATGAGGCTTCAGTCGGCCCCTTCACCCCTCGCCCTCCCGAGCAGCTCGCGCAGCAGGCGCTCGTCGTCCGGCTCCAGGGAGGTGACGAAGCTGGCCAGCACCGCCTCGCGGTCACTCTCGCCGTCGAGGACCCTGCGCATCCGGTGCGCGGCCAGGCCCGCCTGGTCGGAGGCCGGGGTCCACACGAAGGAGCGGCCGGAGCGCTCCCGGGTCACCGCACCCTTGGCCAGCAGCCGGGTCAGGATCGTGATCACGGTCGTATAGGCGAGGTCCCCGCCGAGGCGTTCCTGCACCCACCCCGCGCTCTCGGGGCCGTCCGCCTCGCGCAGCGCCGCCAGGACGAGGGCCTCCAGCTCGCCCTGCCCCCGCCGCCGGGGACGCTGCTGGTCCGTCACGCCCTGTCTCCTTTCCGCTGCCCTGATCGTATCCACATCCCGATCTACAGAATTGTAGAAGGAAGGTTGCCGAAAGACCCCCCTCACCTTCTACAGTGCTGTAGATTTCGATTCGCGGCAGAGCGCCACGACATCAAGGACACCAACAAGGAGTACGCAGTGGGAGTTTCCCTGTCCAAGGGTGGCAACGTCTCGCTCAGCAAGGAGGCACCGGGTCTGACAGCCGTCCTGGTCGGTCTGGGCTGGGACGTGCGCACCACCACCGGTACCGACTACGACCTCGACGCCTCGGCGTTGCTGCTCGACGCCTCCGGAAAGGTGCTCTCCGACGGGCACTTCGTCTTCTACAACAACCTCACCAGCCCGGACGGTTCGGTCGAGCACACCGGCGACAACCTCACCGGTGAGGGCGAGGGCGACGACGAGTCGGTCAAGGTGAACCTCGCGGCCGTGCCCGCCGAGGTCGACCGGATCGTCTTCCCGGTCTCGATCCACGACGCCGCGAACCGGGGCCAGAGCTTCGGCCAGGTGCGCGGCGCCTTCATCCGCGTCGTGAACCAGGCGGGCGGCGCCGAGATCGCCCGCTACGACCTGTCCGAGGACGCGGCCACCGAGACCGCGATGGTCTTCGGCGAGCTGTACCGCAATGGCGCCGAGTGGAAGTTCCGTGCGGTCGGGCAGGGTTACGCCTCCGGGCTGGCCGGGATCGCCGCCGACTTCGGCGTCAACGTCTGAGGAGGCCTGGGTGACGGGGCCGTATCGCCCGACCGGCCTCCGTCCCGAGGACCGGGCGGAGTTCGAGGCCGTGCTGAGCATGGCGCTGGACACCCCGGACATCCGGGACGTCCTGCGCGCCGACCCCAGCGGGCTGGCCGTACGGCGACTGCGGGTCCGGGCGTCGGCGGACGCGGACGAGATCGTGGCGGCCGCGCGGGGTGAGTACCGCGCGTATCTCACCGCGATCGCGTCCGCCACCGGGGCCGGTCGCGGCGGCGAGGACGCGGATGCCTTCGCGGCCGGGCGTACCGGCGGGGGATTGGATGCCGCCGAGGCCGGGCGTACCGGCGGGGATCTGGATGCCGTCGCGGCCGAGGATTCCGACGGGCGCGTATGGCGTCGCGCCGCCGACGTCGAGTTGCTGCCGCTCTTGGCGGTGCTCGCGCCGTCGCTGGCCGCCTCCTCCGCCGCGGTCGTGCTCGTCCTCGGCCACCTCCTCCAGCTGGCCGGCGTCCAGGGCACCTTGCCCGGCTCGCTGACAGCCGCCGGCTGGACCCTGGCCCTCTTCGCGGCCACGAGCGCCGTCCTCGCGTTCGCCGCACTGTTCCGTACGGCGCTGCGCGGACCCGGTGGCCCGGCGCATCCCGCTCGACCGCAACAGGCCCGACTGGTCTGGCAGCAGGCCCTGTTGCACCGGGGCATGCTCCCTCACCTGCGCCGCTGCCTCCGCGAGGACCCGTCCCTCCGTCCGCCACGGCAGACAGGACCCGTGGGTTCGGACTGAGCGGACTCGCCGCCCGGCCGATTCAGCGGAGCGAGCCCCCGGAATCGTCCCGCTTGACCACGCACAGGGCCCAGATGATGAAGGCCGAGAAGGCGATCATCACGATGGACCAGACGGGGTAGTACGGCAGGGACAGGAAGTTGGCGACGATGATGAGGCCGGCGATGGCGACGCCGGCGACGCGGGCCCACAGGGACGCCTGGAAGAGGCCCAGGCTGACGAGGACGGCCACGACGCCGAGGGCGAGGTGGACCCAGCCCCAGCCGGTGAGGTCGAACTCGAAGACGTAGTTGCGGGTCGTGACGAAGACTTCGTCCTCGGCGATGGCCATGATGCCCCGGCAGATGCCGAGGACGCCCGCGATCATGAGCATGATGGCCGCGAAGGCCGTCAGTCCCTCGGCGAAGGGCCGTGACCGCTTGGTCGAATGTGCGTGCCCGGTGTGTGTGGCGGTCATACCGATGCCTCGATTCGGTGTCGTGCGGTGTTCTCAGTGCCCGGCGGCGGACGGGCCGACGCCCGTGCCCGCCGAGGGGCCGTGGCCGCTCAGGACCAGTTCCTTCGCGCGGCGGTACTCGTCGTCCGTGATGTCGCCGCGCGAGCGAATTTCGGACAGTTTGGCAAGTTCGTCGACACTGCTGGGGTGTCCGCCGCCGTGCTTGGCCGTCTCCCGGATGTAGGAGTCGAAGGCCGCCTGCTGCGCCCGCGCCTGCGCCACCTCGCGGCGGCCCATGTTCTTGCCTCGGGCGATCACGTAGACGAAGGCGCCCAGGAACGGCAGGAGGACCACGAAGACCAGCCAGCCCGCCTTGGCCCAGCCGCTCATGTCGTCGTCGCGGAAGATGTCGACGACGATCCGGAAGAGCAGCACGAACCACATGATCCACAGGAACAGCCACAGCATGGACCAGAAGACGCTCAACAGCGGAAAGTCGTAGGCGAGGTACGTCTGACCACTCATGTCTCTCCTCCGTCCCGGACGGCCGCCCGGCAGATGTTCTCCGCCGTCCTCGGCGCGCCCACGGCGCCGCACTCGGCGCCGTTTTCAGCGTGCGCACGGCAGGGGCCCGGCAGCCTCACCCCGGGCGGGTGAGCCCGGCCTCGTCCGGGGCGGGGTCCGCAGCGGCGGCGAGTACCGCCACGACCGCGAGTACGACCATGACCAGGACGGCGACGAGGACGACCGCGCCGACCGTCGGGCGGTTCCACAGGACGAGGGCCAGGGCGCCCGCCCCGAGGACGATGCCGGTGGTCCACCGGGGATGGACGGCCAGCCGGCGTCCGGTCCGCCCGGTGCTCACTCCGGCGCGCCGCAGCGCCCGCCCGGCCGCCGTGGTGCCGCGCCGGGCCAGGGCCCGCACCCGGCGGGCGATCCGCCCGGGGCCGTACAGGTAGGCGGCGAGCGCCGTGGCCAGGAAGACGACGAGGAGGGTGCGGGTGCTGTCCCGCAGGAAGCGGAGGAACGTGTCGAAGATCGCCGCGGCGGCGTCGGGCGGCAGTGCCTCGGGGGGTACGGCGTCCAGGTAGACGCGTCGGACGACGGCCAGCGCGACAAGCAGCACCACCATCATCAGACCGAGGCCGAGGGACGTGATCAGCAGCATCACCCGGTGGCCGGGCGCGGTCCACACGGCCAGGGCGGCGAGTGCGACGGTGATGACGGGCAGCCAGGTGCCGAGGATGTCCAGCAGCCGCATGGCGTCCTGCGCCTTGCCCAGTTCGTCGGTGTGGAACAGCGTGACCGTCCGGTCGCTGTCGGGGATGGCGGCGGCCTTGTCGAAGCCCGCGTCGACGAGGCGCTGTCGTACCTGGTCGACGACGGAGCCGACGTCGAGCTGGATCGTGTCTCCGGTGGCGCGGAGGGCGCCCTCCCGCTCGCCGGTGATCATGTGCACCACCGCGGCGTGCGCCTGCCGGTTCGAGCCCTCCCAGGTCTGCCGGAAGAAGTCGCTGGTGACGACCCGGGTGACGTTGCGGTCCACGACGGTCCGGACCACGGCGCGCAGGGGGCCGTCCAGGGCCTCGGCCCCCGCCACGACCTGCGGTGGCACGCCGTTGTCGGCGAGCACCTTGGTGAGGGCGTCCGTCACCGCCTCGACGTCCACGTTCTTGACCACCTCGTTGGTCAGCCGGTCGATCACGACCTGCTGGACGGCCGGGTCGGACGCCAGCGGGGCGACCGTCTCGACGTACCGGTCGGTGTCGGCGACCGTCTCCTGCACCCAGGCCGCGACGACGGCGAGGGGCGCGAGGAGCAGGGTCACCACCAGCAGGACGGCGGCACCCGCCTTGCGCAGCCGCCGGTGGCGTACGCCCGCGTGCCGACGCAGCCGCTCGTACTCGGCGCGCTCCTCGGCGCTCAGCGCGTGACCGACCCCGCCGCCCGAGCCGCTTTCGTCGCCCGAGCCGGAGTGCGGCGGTACGGAATCCTTGCCCGAGACCATGACTCCTCCTCGCTCAGGCAGGGGGCTCAGGCGGTGCCGGCGGTCGGCTGCCGTGAACCCGTGGACCTGTGATGCCCGCCCGGTGGAGGGCTGCCCGCCAGGCGAGGGCGACCGCCGCCTCGGCCAGACCGAGCAGGACGAGCCACAGGCCGAGCAGCCGGGTCAGCGCCGTGGCCGACTCGGTCGGCAGGGCCAGCACCACGATCCCCGCGACGATGCCGAGCAACGCGGCGCCGAGGACGAACGCGCGGTGGGGCAGATCCTTGGCGGCGAGCGCCGTGTGGAGGGTGAGGATGCCGGTCGCCAGCCAGACGATCCCGACGATCAGTGAGAGCGCGGCGATCGTCTGCAGCGGGTTCCGCAGGCACAGCACCCCGGCAAGGACGTACACCAGCGCGAGGAGCAGCCCGGACAGCCGCTCGCCCGACTCCTCCCGTGCGAAGACGTCGACGAACCGGAACGCGCCGATCGCGAGCAGGTACAGGCCGATGAGGACCGCGAGGACGTGCAGGGTCCCGTCCGGCCAGACCAGGACGACGATGCCCGGCACCAGCGTGGCCAGCGCCGAGCCGAGGATCCACTTCCAGGACCGGCCGACCCGCGCCAGTGCCTCAGCCGGGTCACCCATGGCGCCGGGAGCCGCCCCACGGGGCATGGCACCCGTTCCGCCGGGACTGTCGTCCGCACCGCCGGGCCAGTCGTCCGCACCGCTACGCGGTTCCGGGCCACGGGACTCGGTCATGGCTCCTCCTCGAGCTGCCGGGCGGGCCGCTTCCGCACCGCCGGCGCGCGGCGGTGTGCGGTGACCTCACCGGGCCAGCGTCCCGCCGCCCGCCGCCCTGCCGGATCACCCCCGACGGGTGATCTCCGCGCTTCGCATGCACGATGGGGTGGGCGTACGCCTGACCGGCGGTTCTGGAGGTGTGTGTCATGACCGTATCCAGCGCATTCACGGCGTCGCTGTCCGTGGCCGAGAGGGCGGCGTACGGCCGGGACGCGCGCAAGCGCGCCTCGCGGTCCTGCCACGGCTGGTTCGAGGCGAAGGCGGACGCCGAACGGGCCGACCCGATCGAGGTGATAGAGCGTCAGTCGGCCACCCGGCTCCACGAGTTGGTACCGATCCGCTACGGCCGCATGCTCGAGTCCCCGTTCCGCTTCTACCGGGGCGCGGCGGCGATCATGGCGTCGGACCTCGGGCCCCTGCCGAACACCGGCCTGACGGTGCAGCTCTGCGGCGACGCCCATCTGCTCAACTTCCGGCTGCTGGCCTCACCCGAACGCCATCTCGTCTTCGACATCAACGACTTCGACGAAACACTGGCCGGGCCGTTCGAGTGGGACGTCAAGCGGCTGGCGGCCAGCTTCGCGATCGCGGCCCGGGCCAACGGCTTCCCGGCCGAGGAGCAGGACGGCACGGTACGGGCGTGCGTGAAGACGTACCGGCGGCGGATGCGTGAGTTCGCCGGCATGAGCACGCTGGACATCTGGTACGCGCAGGACGACGCGGACCGGTTGCGGGAGCTGATGGCCTCGTCGATGGACAAGGAGAGCAGACGCCGTACCGCCGAGGCGACGGCGAAGGCCCGTACGCGCACCCATCTCCAGGCCTTCGAGAAACTCACCCGGGTCACGGCCGAGGGCCGGCTCATCGCACCCGACCCACCGCTGATCACCCCGCTCCGGGACCTGCTGGCGAACTCCTCCGGGGAGGGACAGGAGAAGGAGCTCCAGAACGTCCTGGACCAGTACGTACGGACCCTGTCGTCCGAGCGCCGGCATCTGCTGCGCCACTACCACGTCGTCGACATGGCCCGGAAGGTGGTGGGCGTCGGCAGCGTCGGAACGCGCTGCTGGATCGTGCTCCTGCTCGGCCGCGACGACACCGACCCGCTGCTGCTGCAGGCCAAGGAGGCACAGGAGTCGGTCCTCTCCGCCCAACTCGGCGGCGACCGCTACGACAACCAGGGCCGCCGTGTGGTGTCGGGGCAGCGGCTGATCCAGACGACCAGTGACATCTTCCTGGGCTGGACCCACGTCATCGGTCTCGACGGGCGCGAACGTGACTTCTACGTACGGCAGTTGCGCGACTGGAAGGGCATCGCGCGGCCGGAGACCATGGATCCCGGTCTGCTGCGGCTCTTCGCGCGGCTGTGCGGTGCCAGCCTGGCGCGGGCCCACGCCCGTTCCGGTGACCCCGTCGCCATCGCCGCCTACCTGGGCGGCAGCGACCGCTTCGACCGCGCGCTCGCCGAGTTCGCGCAGGCCTACGCCGACCGGAACGAGCGGGACTTCGAGGCGCTGGGTGTGGCCGCGCACACGGGCAGGATCCACGCGGAGAACCTCTGAAACACCGCCGGCCCTCTTCCGCCGGTGGTGTGGACTCCCGCTCACTCCGGCAGCTGGCGCATCTCCAGGACCCGCAGGCCCAGGGACTGACAGCGGGCGAGCAGCCCGTACAGATGAGCCTCGTCGACGACGTGCCCGAACAGGACGGTGTGGCCGGACATCACCACATGGTCCAGCTCGGGGAAGGAGCTGGTCAGCGCCTTCGACAGCTGTCCTTCGACGCGGATCTCGTAGAGCATGAGCCGTGCTCCCCCATGGACTGGTGCGGGCGGGCTTCGCCCCTTCTCTGCGATCGTCCGTCCCGGGGCACCGGTCGGGCCTCACCCCGGGAAGGTGAGTCAATGGGTCAGATAGAGCTTGAACGCGATGATCAGGAGACCGAGCAGCAGGTTCACCGAGGCGGTGGCGGCGACCAGCCCCCACGAGGCGTCGGCCCGGCGGGCCGCGGCCGCCGACCAGCCCACCTGGCCCGCCACGGCCACGGAGAGCGCCAGCCAGAGGGCTCCTGACACGTCGAGGCCGAGGAGCGGGCTGACCGCGACGGCGGCGGCCGGCGGGACGGCGGCGTTGACGATCGGCCACTCGTCGCGGCACACCTCCAGCACGACTCGGCGATCCAGACCCCGCTGCGCCAGCCGCGCCCCGAACAGCTGGGCGTGCACATGCGCGATCCAGAACACCAGGCCGGTGAGCAGCAGCAGAAGGACGAGTTCCACGCGGGGATAGGACCCCAGGGTGCCGGCGCCGATGATCACGGAGGAGGCGATCATGGATCCGTAGACACCGCCGGTGTAGTCGGCACGGGCCCGGCGCTCGGCACCGCGCTCGGTACGGGACGTGGCATGCCCGGTCGCGGACATCGTCTCGGCCTCCTCTCGGGGGCGGCGCGTCGAGCCGCGCTTCCGGTGCGCCGGCCGCGGATCCTGTCGGACGCCGTCTCGGTTGCCGTCCGGTCGTTGTGTCGGTCGTCGCCTCAGTCGCCGTCCCGGTCGTCGCCTCAGTTGCCGTCTTGGTTGCCGTCCGAGTGCGTCGAGCCGCGCGCGGCGGCCGGAGCGTCGGTGGCGGGCGGCTTCGAACGGCCCGTCCCGGGCGGCTCCGCAGGGCCGGTCCGACCGTTCGGTAGCCGCGCGGTGACCAGGAAGGCGGCGAGGGTGATGCCGCCGGTGGCGAGGATGGCCGCCTTCAGGCCGTCCAGCTGGGCCGACGCGTAGGAGTCGGCGACGGCGTCGACCTCGGACGGCGGCAGCCCGGCGCGCTCGGCCGCCGTACGCACCTGCTCGGTGGGGACGAAGCTGATCCCGGCCTGGAGCGCGACACTCGTCTGCTGCCGGGCCTCCTGCGACAGCCTCGGGTCGTCCTCCACCTGCGCGGTGAAGGCATGCGCGAGGGAGCCGATGAGCAGCGACCCGATGAGCGCGGTACCCAGGGCGGAACCGAGGTTCTGGGCCGTGAACTGCAGTCCGCCGACCTCACTGCGTTCCTCCTCGCCCACGCTGGACTGCACTACGTTGCCCAGTTGCGAGGCGAGCAGCCCCATGCCCACGCCGAGCAGGGCCATGGCCAGGGCGAACTGGGTGTCGTCGATGACGGGGTCGATGGTGGCCAGCAGCCACACGATCGCCGCGGCCAGGGTCGCCAGGGCCAGCCGCACCACCCGGCGCGGTCCCGCCAGCCGTCCCAGCCGGGAGGCGACCAGGGACGCGGCGAGCATGGTGACGGACACCGGGAGCAGCCGCAGTCCGGTCTCGAAGGCGTCGAAGCCCTGCACGACCTGCAGGTAGAGCGGGATGGTGAAGAACAGCCCGAGCAGGATGAGGTTCTGGCTGAGCAGTGCCAACAGGCCCGAGCGCAGCGCGGGTCGACGCAACAGGGGCAGGTGGACGAGGGGGTCGGTGCCGTGGGCGGCGCGTCGGTGCTCCCAGTGCGCGAAGGCGGCCAGGACGAGCCCTCCGGCGCCGATGACGAACAGGGTCGGCGCGAAGCCCATGACGGTGAAGGGCGGGTTGCGGGGCTGCACCCAACCCCAGGTGCTGCTCTGGAGCACACCGAGCACGCCCAGGCCGAGGCCCGCCGCCGACAGCACGGCGCCGACGCCGTCCATCGTGGGGCGTGGGCCGGTCCGCGGGGCTTCGGTGATCACGCGGCGGAAGCACAGGACGGCGACGACCACCACGACCTCACCGATGAAGACCAGCCGCCAGGTCAGATACGTCGTCACCCAGCCGCCCAGCAGCGGGCCGACGGCGATCCCCGCGCCGGCCAGTCCGCCGATGACGCCGTAGGCGACGGCCCGGTCCTTGCCCCGGTAGGACTCGGCGACGAGGGCGGCCATGGCCGGCAGCACCATCGCGGCACCGATGCCCTCGATGACCGACCAGCCCAGCGCGAGGACCCACAGGGTCGGTGCCGCGGCGGTCAGGGCCGAGCCGATGCCGTAGATCACAAGGCCGAGGAAGAAGAGCCGGCGGCGGCCGAAGATGTCACCGAACCTGCCACCGATGATCATGAAAGCGGCCATGACCAGCGCGTACAGTGTGATGACGGCCTGGATGGCGGTGACCTCGGTGTCGAAGTCCTCGACCAGTTGACTGATGGAGACGTTCATGACGGACGTGTCCAGAACCATCAAGAACTGGGCCGTCCCGAGGACGATCAGAGCCCGCCAATGCGCCACGCCGTCCACCTCGCCAAGTCGGTCCGGGCCACGGCTGGGCGTCACCCGGACAGCGACCGTCACCGACTGGCCGCCGCCTCCATCGCAGCTCAGAAGCCTTTGCGGCGCCTCACCCGCCACGGGGGAGCCGCCCAGCGCGCGGCCGGTTACCGCAGACCGGCGGAGCCGAGAACAGCCATGGCGGCGGCAGCTCGCGTGCCCGGCACACCGCCTCGAACTCGCCCACGATCATCCCTGGGGAGAATCTGGGGAGTTTCGACCGGCAGGCTGATCCCCCTGATCGAGGACGTATGCGAAGAGCCGGTCCTCCGGCGGTTCGGGTAAGCGCGGTGGCAAGGCCTGTTCGAACTCACCCCAACGGCCCCGATCAGCTCTTCGGTCCACGACCTGCCCTGGGGACAAGGCCCGCTGTGCGGGCGACCGCAGCACTGGGCATCGTCGGCGCCGGACGCATAGAGCGTGAAGACCTCCAAGCGACGTCATCGCAGCCGACCAAGGCATCGACGCCTACGAGGTCACTACCGCGTCCGCGCCTGAAACAGGCCCTCTCGGACCGCTGCCGTGGAAGCCTCACCATGTGACACGAGCACGTCAACGACAGGCAGGGAAACACCGTCGCGCCTGCCCCAACACGCCCACACCGCAGCTCACTACACCACCTCTCAGTGTTGGTGGAGAAAAGTAAAGGGGGAGGAAAGTCTCCCTGCCACGGGTGCCACTGGTGATGCCAGACTGCCGACGTGACCGGACCGCAGCTGCGATCCGCGCAATTGTCCAGGTCCTGCGGCGACGACGGTCCCGCCTCCTGCCGTGCCGCTGTGCACGGCATGATCTGTCCGCTATGTGAAGGCGTCCCCCCATGTCCACTGAACTCCCCGAGTCTGCCGCTCCACCCCCCACGGGAGCCGGCGAGTCCTCTCCAGCCCCCAGTCGGCGCACCTTCATCGCCACCACCGCGGTCGGTGGTGCCGTCGTCGCGGGCGGTGTGATCGGCGGGACGATCCTCGCCGACTCGCAGGAAGCGAACGCCGCGGAGGCGCCGCCCTCCAGCCGGGTCTCCCTGACGGTCAACGGCAAGCGCCGGACCGTGACGGTCGACAACCGCACGTCTTTGCTGGACCTGTTGCGTGAGCACTTCGATCTGACCGGTTCGAAGAAGGGCTGCAACGCCGGGGCCTGTGGTGCGTGCACGGTGCTGGTCGACGGGCGCCGGGTCAACTCCTGTCTGACGCTGGCCGTGCGTCTGGAGGGCGCCGAGGTCACCACCGTCGAGGGGCTGGCCGACGGCGACGAACTCCACCCGTTGCAGAAGGCGTTCATCGAGCAGGACGCCTTCCAGTGCGGTTACTGCACGCCGGGTCAGATCATGTCGGGTGTCGGCTGCATCGAGGAGGGGCACACCGACTCGCCGGAGGAGATCCGGGAGTGGATGAGCGGCAACATCTGCCGCTGCGGCTGTTACGTGAAGATCGTGCGCGCGGTCGAGCAGACCGCGGGCCGGAAGTAGAGGGCGGCCGCCATGTATCCCTTCTCCTACACCCGTGTCTCCGACACCCGGGAAGCTCTCGACGCCGGTCGTCGTGGCGGGCGTTACATCGCCGGCGGGACCACACTGGTCGACCTGATGCGGGAGACCGTCGAGCGTCCCGAAAGCCTGGTCGACATCTCCGATCTGCCGCTGGACGAGGTCACCGTCACCGAGCGCGGCGGCCTGCGCATCGGCGCGCTGGTGACCATGTCCGAGGCCGCCGCCCACCGCAAGGTGCGCACCCTGTTTCCGGTCGTCTCCGAGGCGCTGGAGCTGAGCGCGTCGGCGCAGCTGCGGAACATGGCCTCCATCGGCGGCAACATCATGCAGCGCACCCGGTGCACCTACTTCCGTGACGTGAGCGCCGACTGCAACAGGCGCGAACCCGGTTCCGGGTGCGCCGCGCTGGAGGGCGTCAACCGCACCCACGCGATCCTCGGCACCTCCGACGACTGCGTGGCCACCCACCCCTCCGACGTCGCCGTGGCGTTCGCGGCCCTGGAGGCGACCGTGCGCCTGCTGGGCCCGGACGGGGAGCGCAGTGTGCCCTTCGTCGACTTCCTCCTCAAGCCCGGCAATACCCCCAACCGTGAACAGGCGCTACGGCGGGGCGAGTTGATTACGGGAGTGGAAATCCCGGCCCTCCCTCGCCCGCTGAGGTCCGGTTACCTGAAGGTCCGTGACCGCCAGTCCTACGAGTTCGCCCTGACCTCGGCGGCCGTCGCGCTGCATGTGCGCGGCGGGTTGATCCGGGAAGCGAAGGTGGCCGTCGGCGGGGTGGGCACCGTGCCGTGGAAGCTGCCCGCGGTCGAGAAACACCTCGTCGGGGAGCGCCCCTCCGAGGCCCTGTGGGCAGCCGCTGCCCAGAAGGCGTCGGACGGGGCCCGCCCCCTCACGCACAACCGGTTCAAGGTCGAGCTGCTCCAGCGGACCGTGGAGCGTCAGCTGCGCATCGTAGGAGGTACGAAGTGAGTCCCCAGCCGCAGGCCGCCGTGGGTGCGCCGCTGTCGAGGGTGGACGGCCGGCTGAAGGTCACGGGCAAGGCGTTGTACGCCGCCGAGCACGACGTCGACGGGGCCGTACACGCGGTCGTCGTGGACGCGAGCATCGGACGTGGCCGGATCAGGTCCATCGACACCGGCGCCGCCGAGAAGCACCGGGGTGTGCTGCGGGTGATCCACCACGGCAACGCGCCGAAGTTGCCGTACCGCGACAATGCCGGGTCCAACAACCCCCCTGGGCGCAGGTTGCGGGTGTTCCAGGACGACCGGGTCGTCTTCCACGGCCAGCCGGTCGCCGTCGTGGTCGCCACCACGCTGGAGGCCGCCCAGCACGGCGCGAGCCTGGTAAAGGTCGAGTACGACGCCGAACAGTCCTCCACCGACCTGCACGAGGCCGAGCCGGACAAGCCGACGAACTACGCGCGCGGCGACGCGGAAGCCGGACTTCGCAACGCTCCCGTACGGCTGAACCTGACGTACCAACTGGCGCGCAACCACCACAACCCGATGGAACCGCACGCCACCATCGCCCGCTGGGACGGCGACCGGCTCACCGTGTGGGACAAGACCCAGTGGGTCGTGGGCACGCACGACGAACTCGCCGCCGTGTTCGACCTGCCCGCAAAGTCGGTGCGGGTCATCAACCCGTTCGTCGGCGGCGGCTTCGGCAGCGGGCTGCGCTGCTGGCCGCACACAGTCGTCGCCGCCCTGGCCGCCCGGGTGACGAAACGTCCGGTGAAGCTGGTGCTGAGCCGTCGGCAGATGTACTTCGGCACCGGCTTCCGGCCGTTGTACGAGTACCGGCTGCGCCTCGGCAGCGACCGGCGCGGCCGGCTGACCGCCGCGATCCACGACATCGACGCCGAGACCTCCTCGTACGAGACGTTCACCGAGGCCGTCATGCCGGCGGGGCAGATGATGTACAGCATGCCCCACGTCAGCCAGGCGTACCGGCAGGTTCCCCTGGACGTGAACACACCGATCTGGATGCGCGGTCCCGGTCTCGCCACGGCGTCGTTCGCCATCGAGTCGGCCATGGACGAGCTCGCGCACGAACTGGGCGTCGACCCGATCGAGTTGCGCCGGCGCAACGAACCCAGCGAGGACGAGTCGAACAACCTGCCGTTCTCCACCCGGCGGCTGCGCGAGTGCTACACCGTCGGCGCCCGCGAGTTCGGCTGGCACCGCCGCAACCCCAGGCCCCGCTCCCGGCGCGAGGGCGACTGGCTGATCGGCCTGGGCATGGCGGCCGGTGTCTACGACCCCGGGCGTTTCCCCGCGCAGGCCCGGGCCCGCCTCGATGCCGACGGCACCGCCGTGGTCGAGTCGGCCACCAGTGACATGGGGCCGGGCACCTACACCGCCCAGACCCAGGTCGCCGCCGACGCACTCGGGCTGACCATGCGCACCGTCACCTTCCGGCTCGGCGACTCCCTCTACCCGCCGACCGGCCCCCACGGAGGCTCGGCCACCATGGCCAGCGTCGGCACCGCCGTCGTCGACGCCTGCGACAAGGTCCGCAAGCAGGCGATCGAGCTGGCCGTCGAGGACCGTGAGTCACCGCTGTACGGGGCGGACGCCGGCGATGTGGTGGTGCGCGGCGGCCGGCTGCACGTGCAGGGCAATCAGGCGCGCGGCGAGACGTACCGGAGTCTGCTGGCCCGCAACGACCGCTCGCATCTGGAAGCAAGCGGCTCCTACACCGGGCCGCCCAGTCCTGCGCGGCGCTCCTACCACGCCTACAACGCCACCTTCGCCGAGGTCGCCGTCGACGCGGCCCTGGGCCTGGTGCGGGTGCGGCGGATGCTCGGCGTGTACGACGCGGGCCGCATCATCAGCCCCAAGCTCGCCGAGAGCCAGGCGTTCGGCGGCATCGTCGGCGGCATCGGCGCGGCCCTGCTGGAGCACACGGTCACCGACCACCGCGACGGCCGGATCGTCAACGCCAACCTCGCCGACTACCTCGTCCCCGTCAACGCCGACGTCCCCGAGGTCAGGGCGATCTACCTGGACGGCGAGGACAACGACGGCAACGCCCTCGGCGTCAAGGGCCTCGGCGAGGTCGTTCAGGTGGGTGTGGCGGCCGCGATCGGAAACGCAGTCTTCAACGCCACAGGCCGCCGGGTTCGCGAACTGCCCATCACCGCCGAGGCATTGCTCTGATCCGAGTGCTCCGGGCCGCTGCGGAGCGGCCAGCGTCCCGGGCACTTCTCCCACG
>NZ_JBHVDX010000022.1:0-74965 GCF_042802555.1 Streptomyces sp. NPDC057474
CGTCCGCACCGGGGGGCGCGTCCCAAACCCGTTGCGGCCGGGGGCCCACGTTACCCCCGGCGCCTCCCCGCACTTTGGTGGGGGGGCGCCCCCACCCGCTCGTGGCAGGTTCGCGGCGCCCCCTGGCAGTTCCTGAGGGAGTACCTCAGGAGTCTGTCGGCCGGCGCGTGGCCTCGGCTACGAGGCGATCTGCGCGGCCACCGTGTTGGAGAAGGTGGTCAGCCGGGTGTAGATACCGGGGTACTGCGCGTCGGCGCAGCCGTAACCCCAGGAAACTATGCCTGCCAGGACGCCCCCGATCATCAGGGGACCGCCGCTGTCGCCCTGGCAGGTGTCGACGCCGCCGGAGGAGTATCCGGCGCAAACCATGGAGCTCGCGACGAACTCGGAGCCGTACGAGCTGGAGCTGCCGCAGACCGAGTCGGCGACGACCGGTACGGTCGCGGTGCGCAGCTGGTTGGAGGAGGAGCCGCCCGAGGAGGTGGTGCCCCAGCCGATGATGCGGGCGGTGCTGCCGGCCGCGTAGACGCCCGTCTGCGAGGCGCTGACGTACGACGCCGTGGTGTACGGCTGCGCGACCGCGAGCGTCAGTACGGCCACGTCACTGGTCATCGTGGAGCTGTTGTAGCTCGGGTGGATCCAGATCTTGCTGAGCGTGCTGACGGTGCCGTTCGTGCCGTTGCGGTAGGTGCGGCCACCGACGACGCGAGTGCTGGAGGTGGTTCTGCCGACCATGCAGTGGGCGGCGGTGATCACCTTGGTGGGCGACACAAGGGTGCCACCACAGAACTGGCTCTGCGAGGCGTTCGTGATCTGCATGACGTACGGGTACGCGCTCGCGGTGGTGGTCGTACCACCCACGATGGGCTGGGGAGCGGCGACGGCGCCGGGGGCGGTGAGCAGCGCGGCAGCGGCGGCGGCAGCGGTGGCCGCGGCGGCGACCATCGACTTCTTGACGCGGTTGAACCCGAACATGGTTCTCCTCATGGGGGATTGCCGGTGGGGGACGCGCGGGTGGGGGGTTGGTGCACAGAGCCTGCGGTGCCGCCCCCGCTCGGGGGAGCCGAGCGGGGGCGGCGGGCCGGTCTGTGTGCCCTGGCGTGCGGCACGTCACAAAAACTATGAGCCGGAGTGATCCCCTCCCAAGGGGGGATCCCCCTAGGGGAGTTGGGGAGGGAAAACCCTCGATGACCCGGGCCGGGGTTTGAGCCTAGGCTGGAGCCGCAAGGCCGCTGCGCGCACTGGCTCCGCCCGAAGCGCGGCAGGCGGGAATGTGACGACAGGGCCCAGGTCCCGGGAGGGGCTCGTCAGCCGGTCCCGGGGAGGTCAGTTCGTACGGTGTCCCGCCGCCAGTCGCACGATGTCCACACGCGACCGGATGCCCAGCTTCCGGTAGACCCGCGTGAGTGTCGCCTCGACCGTCTTCACGCTGATGTACAGCCGGCCGGCGATCTCCCGGTTGGTCGCACCCTCCATGACCAGCTCCGCGACCTGGCGTTCCGTCGCCGCGAGCACGGCGAGGGCGTCCAGCGCCGACGGCGCGATCGCGGGCTGCTGCGGGGGCGCCGGGGTGACCGAGGCCTCCTCCACCTGACGCAGCCACGGCAGTGCGCGGCAGCGGCGGAAGAGCCGGGACGCCTCGTCGTACGAGCCCGGCCCGGACGCCGGCGTCGCCCCTGGCCGGGCGAGACCGAGGGCCTGCGGGAGGGTGCGCAGCCCCGCCAGGGCGTACGCGGCCCGCGCCTCCTCCAGGCCGTAGCCCAGCTTCGCCAGTCGGTCCTGCGCCGACGTCAACTGCCTTACGGCAGCGTCCTGTTCACCCCGTGCCGCGCGTACCAGCGCCTCGGCCCGGTCGAGGACGGCGAGCACGCTCTCCCGCCCGAGCCGCAGCGCCTGTTGCCGGGTGACGTCGATGACGTCCTGCGCCTCGGCCAACTCGCCCACCCGCACCAGGGCTTCGGCGAGATCGCCGTGCCACCGGCCGCGTGCGGGGTCGGTGACCCCGAGCCCTTCCTCCAACTCCCGTACGCGGCGAAGGGATTGCACCGTGCCCGGCGCGTCCCCCGCCACCAACCGGGCGTGCCCGAGGGCGCCCAGGGCCCGGGAGAGGTACATCAGGTCGCCGTCCTGCTCCGCGCGCTCGGCGGCCTCCCGGGCGAGCGCCTGGGCCCGCTCCACGTCACCGCCGGCGGCCTCCGCGAGCGAGGTGAGCATGGCGGACGCGCCCTCGCCGATGCCGGAGTCACGGGCGAGGACATAGCCCTCGCGGGCGAGGTCCAGGGCCCGGCCGCAGTGCCCGGAGCGCAGCTCGGTCTCGGCGAGGAAGCGCACATAGTGCACCTCGCTCTCGACCATGCCGCGCCGCCGCACCTCGCGCAGCAGGGAGGTGATCGTCGCACGGGCCTCGCCGAGCTGGTCGCTCATCATCAGCCAGCGGAAGCGGGTCGCGCCCGCCCCGTTGTGATGGCACGCCAGCTGCGGGTCCTGCGGCTCCTTCAGCGCCCGTTTGATCGTCATGGGCGCGTCCGGGTGCCCCATCAGGATCTCGGCCTGCGCCTGGAAGGCGAGCGAGAGCAGCTCGGTGCGCCGGTCTTCGGCCCGCGCCGCGAGCTCCGCCGCCCGCGCGGCCTCCTCCCGGCTCCGGGCGAAGTCGCCTTCGAGGACCAGGGCGCGCCAGGCCAGCTGGTAGCGGACCAGGCCGAGCAGCCGCGGGTCGTCGCCCGCGTCGGCGAGGACCTGCGGGTAGACGGCGTCGACCTCGGCGAGGGACTGCCCGGCCGCGTCGATCACCACCATCCAGGCCCGGACCCGCTCGGCGGGCTCGGTGGCCCGGCTCAGCACCTCACGGGCGATGTCCCGGCCGAGGTCGTTCTCCCCGGCGGTCAGCGCGTCCTCGGCGGCCTGCAACCGCCGCTCGTCGGGGCCCGGCGTCGCGCCCGCCGGGGTGTGCCGGGCCGAGAGCAGGCCCAGCTCGGCGGCGACCGAGGGCGCGCCCCGGTCCCGGGCCACGGCCGCGGCCTCCCCCAGCTGCCCGGCGACCTGCGGATCGGTGCCATGGGTGGCCAGCGCCAGATGCCGGGCCCGCTCGATGGGGTCGACGGCGGCGGTGGACAGCGCGGCGTGGGCGGCCCGCCGCTCCTGGGCGGTCGCCTCGGCGTACAGCGCGGCAGACACCAGGGGGTGCGCGAACCGCACGCCCGGCCCCTCCCGCTCCGGCGCGAGCAGCCCCAGCTCGACGGCCTGCGCGGTCTCCGCCTCGGCGTTCTCGCGCCCGGCGGCGCGCAGCAGCGCCACCGTGGGCCGGGCACCGGCGCTGGCGACCAGCAGGGTGCGGCGGGCCTCGGCCGAGAGCATGTCCAGCCGGTTCAGGACCAGGGTCCGCAGCGAGGTCGGCACGGGCAGCGACTCGCCCGGACGCGGCGGCGTCGGGCTGTCGGCGAGGGCACGGCCCAGCTCCAGTGCGAACAGCGGGTTGCCGCCGCTGGTGCGGTGGATGTCCCGCACGGTCGAGCGGGGCAGACCGGTGTAGCCGCGGTTCTCCAGCAGCTCGGCGACGTGCGTCCTGGACAGCGGAGTGACCCGGAGGGCGAGGGTGTCGGGAGGGGACGCGCGTAGATACCTGTCCTGCTCGTGACCATGGGGGTCCGTCGAAGTGCGTACGGCGCACAGCATGCGCACCGGCATCTCGCCGAGCCGCCGCGCGGCGAACCCGAGCAGCTCGACACTGGCCGGATCCAGCCACTGGAGGTCGTCCGCGACGATCAGCACCGGGCCCTTGGCGGCCAGGGCGCGCAGGGTCGACAGGACGGCCAGCCGCAGGGCGAGCCCGTCGCGCTGGAGCGTGGACTCGCCACGGCCGGTGAGCGCGGATTCGAGCGCGGTGCGCTGCGGGGCGGGCAGCTGGTCGGACACCTCGTCCATGACCAGACCGAGCAGATCGGTCAACGCGAGGAACGGCAGGTGCGACTCGGACTCGGTGGCCGAGCAGCGCAGCACCGTCCGTGCCGATTCGTCGTATTCCGCGGCCAGGGCGCGCAGGACGGTCGATTTTCCGATACCAGCGGAGCCGTGCACGAGCACACTGCCGCCCCGCGAAAGCTGCTCACGCGCCCCCGCGAACAGCTCCTCCCGGCCTATGACCAGGTCGGGGCGGGGTCTCCCAGGCTCCTTGAACTCCCGTCGCACGGGCCACCGCTCCCCTCGAGTGTCGTGTCCGGGCCAATATTAGGCGTCCAGTCTTTGAATTTCGGAACGTAGCCCCGGTGTGGGAAATAACAGGAAGGGTACGGCATAAGGAATTTCACCTGCCCGTTACATGAAAGCTGACGTTCCCGCGCCGTAAGGGACTCGGGGCAGTGACATCTGCGGCTCCGCCGCGTGGGCGCGACCAGCCCTCACCGGGCCGGCGGTCCGACGGCCGATCCTCGTGCGGAGCGTTACGGCAACAGTCCCGCCCGGCGTGCGGCGACGACCGCTTCCCACCGGGTGTGAGCCCCGAGCTTCCGCATGGCCGAGCGTAGATAGGCCTTCACCGTCTCGGGGCGCAGCCCCAGACGATCCGCGGCGACCGTGTTGGTCGCACCCGTCGCGACGCAGGCCAGTACGTCCGTCTCGCGCGGGGTCAGGGCGACCCGGGCGGCGCTGTCCGGCCCGGTCCTCTCCCCGCCGGTCACGCCGGCCAGGCGCCCGCACACCCGCAGCAGCTCCGCTCGCAGCTCCTGATCGTCGATGCGCGGGGCGAGCGCGCGCAGCGCCCCGTGCGCCTCCCGGACCTCCTCCCACGCCCCGGCCGAGTCTCCCTCGGGCGCCCGGGTCGCGGTCAGCAGGTTCCGCGCCTCGTCCCGCACCACCAGCGCCTGCTCCATGTCCCGCGCCGCTTCCAGCGCGGCTCCGACCGTGCGGTCGCCCAGCGGCTGGGCCGCGCGCAGGGCGCCGTACAGCACCCCGCGCACCTGACGCCGTACGACGACGGGGACCGCGAGGACGGAGCGGATGCCCTCGGCGGCTACCGCGGCGTCGTACTCGTGGCTGATCTGGCGCGAGACGGAGTAGTCGGTGACCCGGCACGGGCGGGCCAGGGCCACCGTCTTGCCGCCGAGGCCGTTCCCGGAGTACACGGCGAGGCCTTGAAGCGCGGTCGTACGGTTGCCCTGGAGTTCGCTGATGCGCAGTTGCCCGGGCCCGGGCTCGACCAGCCCCGCGAAGGCGAGCGGCAGCCCGGTGGCCTGCCGGAGCCGGTGCAGCGCGCCGCGCAGGTCCGCCCGGCCGGACAAAGCCGGCCCGACGGAATCCGAGGGATTCCAAGCCATGAACTCGCCCCTTCCGCGCGGCGCACCCCCCCGTTCGGGGGTAGTGAGACGTGTATCACGCATTACACGATGTCAGGCAACGGTCCGGCAATGAGGAGGACACATGTCGGCGAGGACGAGCGCCACGGACGAGTTCCGGGCGGCCCGGGACTTCCTGTTGGCCCATCGTGAGGACTACGCCACGGCCTACAAGGGCTTCACCTGGCCGCGTCCGGAGTACTTCAACTGGGCGCTCGACTGGTTCGACGTGATCGCACGTGGGAACGAACGCACGGCCCTGCACATCGTCGAGGAGGACGGCACCGAGACCGTGGTCTCCTTCGCCGAGATGTCCGCGCGCTCGTCCCAGGTCGCCAACCGGCTGCGGGACCGGGGCGTCCGTGCCGACGACCGCATCCTCGTCATGCTCGGCAACCAGGCGGAGTTGTGGGAGACCGCCCTCGCCGCGATGAAGCTGCGCGCCGTCGTCATCCCCGCGACCCCGCTGCTCGGCCCCGCCGACCTGCGCGACCGGATGGAGCGCGGCCGGGTCAAGCACGTGATCGTACGGGCCGAGGACGCCCCCAAGTTCGAGGATGTTCCCGGCCGTTACACCCGCACGACGGTCGGCGGCAGGGTGGACGGCTGGCGGCCGTACGAGGAGGCCTACGCGGCACCCGCCCGTTTCGAGCCGAACGGCGCCACCAATGCCACCGACCCGCTGATGCTGTACTTCACCTCGGGCACGACCGCCTGGCCCAAACTGGTCGAGCACACCCATGTGTCGTATCCCATCGGCCACTTGGCGACCATGTATTGGATCGGCCTGAAGCCCGGCGACGTCCATCTCAACATCTCCTCGCCCGGCTGGGCCAAGCACGCCTGGTCCAACCTCTTCGCCCCGTGGAACGCGGAGGCGACCGTGTTCATCCACAACTACACCCGCTTCGACGCGAGTCGGCTGCTGTCGGAGATGGAGCGCGCGGGTGTCACCACCTTCTGCGCCCCGCCCACGGTGTGGCGCATGCTCATCCAGGCCGACCTCACCCAGCTGCGCACCCCGCCCCGCGAGGCCGTCGCCGCCGGTGAGCCGCTCAATCCCGAGGTCATCGAGCAGGTGCGCCGCGCCTGGGGCGTCGCCATCCGCGACGGCTTCGGCCAGACCGAGACCGCCGTCCAGGTCTCCAACAGCCCCGGCCAGGAACTGAAGACCGGTTCGATGGGCCGGCCCGGCCCCGGCTTCAAAGTCGTCCTCCTCGACCCCGTCTCGGGCGCCCCGGACGCCGACGAGGGCGAGATCGCCCTCGACCTCTCCAACCGCCCCGTCGGTCTGATGACCGGCTACCACGGCGATCCGGACCGTACAGCCGAGTCCATGGCCGGCGGCTACTACCGCACCGGCGACATCGGTTCACGGGACGCGGACGGCTACATCACCTACGTGGGCCGCGCGGACGACGTGTTCAAGGCGAGCGACTACAAGATCAGCCCGTTCGAGCTGGAGAGCGCTCTGCTGGAGCACGAGGCGGTGGCCGAGGCGGCCGTCGTGCCCGCGCCGGACGAGGTGCGGCTCGCCGTGCCGAAGGCGTACATCGTGCTGGCGGCCGGCTGGGAGGCGGGCCCGGACACCGCGAAGGTGCTCTTCGAGCACTCCCGGACCGTCCTCGCGCCCTACAAGCGCCTGCGCCGCCTGGAGTTCGGCGACCTGCCGAAGACCGTGTCGGGCAAGATCCGCCGCATCGAGCTGCGCGAGGCCACGGCCGAGGGCTCGGACGCGGAGTACCGCGAGGAGGACTTCCGGTGACGGCGCGAGAGGATCTTCCGGTGGCGGCACGCGAAGACGTCGAGATGACGGAACCGTCGTACACGCACGGCACGAGCGACACGGTCCTGCTCGGTGACACGATCGGCGCCGACCTCGACCGGGCGGTCGCGGCCTGGCCCGACCGCGAGGCCCTCGTCGACGCGCCGTCCGGTCGGCGCTGGACGTACGCCCGATTCGCGGTCGACGTCGACGAGTTGGCGTACGCGCTGCTCGCGAGCGGTGTCACCAAGGGCGACCGGGTCGGCATCTGGGCGGTCAACTGCCCCGAGTGGGTGCTCGTCCAGTACGCCACCGCCCGTATCGGCGCGATCATGGTGAACATCAACCCGGCCTACCGCACCCACGAGGTCGAGTACGTCCTCAACCAGGCCGGTGTCTCCCTGCTTTTCGCCTCCCTCGGCCACAAGACGAGCGACTACCGGGCCATGGTCGAACAAGTCCGCTCCCGATGCCCGCAGTTGAGGGAGACCGTCTACATCGGGGACCCGAGCTGGGACGCGCTGATCGCGCGCGGGACGCCGGTGCCGTACGAGGACCTGTCCTGCGACGACCCGATCAACATCCAGTACACCTCGGGCACCACGGGCTTCCCCAAGGGGGCGACCCTCTCTCACCACAACATCCTCAACAACGGTTACTTCGTCGGGGAGTTGATGGCCTACACCGAGCAGGACCGGATCTGTGTGCCCGTGCCCTTCTACCACTGCTTCGGCATGGTGATGGGCAACCTCGCGGCGACCTCGCACGGCGCCTGCATCGTGATCCCGGCCCCGTCCTTCGACCCCAAGGCCACCCTGGACGCCGTCCAGCAGGAGCGCTGCACCTCGCTGTACGGCGTACCGACCATGTTCATCGCGGAGTTGAACCTCCCCGACTTCACCGCCTACGACCTCTCCTCCCTGCGCACCGGCATCATGGCGGGCTCGCCCTGCCCGGTGGAGGTGATGAAGCGGGTGGTCGCCGAGATGCACATGACGGAGGTCTCGATCTGTTACGGCATGACGGAGACCTCGCCCGTCTCCACCCAGACCCGGCGAGACGACGACCTGGAACACCGCACCGGCACCGTCGGCCGCGTCCTCCCGCACATCGAGGTGAAGATCGTCGACCCGGTGACCCGGGTGACCCAACCACGCGGCACGGCGGGCGAGTTGTGCACACGTGGCTACAGCGTGATGCTCGGCTACTGGGAGGAGCCGGAGAAGACCGCCGAGGCCGTCGACGCCGGGCGGTGGATGCACACCGGGGACCTGGCGACGATGCGCGAGGACGGGTATGTCGAGATCGTCGGCCGCATCAAGGACATGATCATCAGGGGTGGCGAGAACATCTACCCGCGCGAGATCGAGGAGTTCCTGTACGGCCACCCGAAGATCGCCGACGTCCAGGTGGTCGGCGTGCCCCACGAGCGGTACGGCGAGGAGGTGCTCGCCTGCGTCATCCCGCGCGAGGCAGCCGAACCGCTCACGCTGGAGGAGCTACGGTCCTTCTGCGACGGGCGGTTGGCGCACTACAAGATCCCGAGCGCGCTGCGCATCCTGGACGCCTTCCCGATGACGGTGTCGGGGAAGGTACGGAAGATCGAGCTGCGGCAGCGGTACGCAACCGAGTAGAAGACGCGCCCGTAAGGGGCGCGGGGCCGTCACATGGGCGGCTCCGCCGCGCGGGCGCGACCAGCACAGACGGCCCGCGGTGCTGCCATCACACTTCTCGGCGGAGCGCTCAGGCTTCGGCGCCGGTGGCGATGAGGGCCGTCGCCGCGCCGTTCACCGGTTGCGGGGTGCCCGTGAGGTCCAGGACGAACAGGGAGACATCCAGGCCGTCGGCGCGGTCGCGGGCGTCGTTCTCGTACCCGGCGAGGGAGAAGTACACGCAGTCGGTGCACTCCGTCATGGCGGTCAGCCACAGGCACTCGATGTCGCGCAGCGAGGCCGGGCGCACCGACGGATCCACCTGGGCCAGGACACCCCGCGCGGCCAGGCCGATCCCGGACGGCTGGCGCTGGTCGGCACGGCGGATGTCCCGGTAGCCCAGCCAGCGCAGATAGAGGGCGACCGCGGTGACCGCGTCGCGGGCCGTACGTATGGTGACGGGCCGGAAGGTCGCCCTGGGAGCGGCGGGTGGTTCGTCCGTGTCCGTGGCGCAGTCGGGGCGCAGGGGCCGTGAAGCGCCGGTCACGGGGACGCGCAGCACGGTCCCGCAGGAGCAGCCCAGCTCTGGGTGGGGCCACTGGTCGGCGCGGCCGCAGCTTCCGCAGCGGACGGTGACCCAGTCCTCGTCCCAGGTGTGGTGCGTGACGGAGGTGGGGGTGGCGCGGCGGTTCAGGGGCGGGGCGACCGGGGTGCCGCACGCACAGGGGTAGGCCGGTGCGGCGTACTGATGCTCCCGCCCGCACTCCGGGCACCGCACCGCCATGCTCTCGCTCATGCTCCCCACCCCACCACCGAGCCACATCGAAAAGCGCCTCCTCATCGTCCTCCAGCCAGGGCCGTTCCGGCAGGAGAACGCCCCGAGACGCCCCGGTGGATTCCGCTGCCCACGCCCTTGACGCTCCTTACTCCGCCCCCTACATTGCTTCCAGATAGTAGAAAGTAATTTCCACAATGCGGAAAATCAGCAGAAATAACAACTGACGAAATCACGGAAGTGCTCACCGCGGGGCGCGACGGGAGCGCGAGTCCGGCAGCTGAATCAGGAGTACGCAATGGCTCGTATGACCGCTGCCCGCGCGGCAGTCGAGATCCTCGAACGGGAGGGCGTCCGTGACGCGTTCGGTGTCCCCGGCGCGGCGATCAACCCCTTCTACGCGGCCCTGAAGGCCTCCGGCGGCATCCAGCACACCCTCGCCCGGCATGTCGAGGGCGCGTCGCACATGGCCGAGGGCTACACCCGCACCCACTCCGGCAACATCGGTGTCTGCATCGGCACCTCCGGGCCCGCCGGGACCGACATGATCACCGGGCTCTACTCGGCCATCGGTGACTCCATCCCGATCCTCTGCGTCACGGGCCAGGCACCCACGGCCGTGATCCACAAGGAGGACTTCCAGGCGGTCGACATCGCCTCCATCGCGGGGCCGGTCACGAAGATGGCCGTGACCGTGCTGGAGGCCGCGCAGGTCCCGGGCGTCTTCCAGCAGGCCTTCCATCTGATGCGCTCCGGGCGCCCCGGGCCCGTCCTCATCGACCTCCCCATCGACGTCCAGCTCACCGAGATCGAGTTCGACCCGGACACGTACGAGCCGCTCCCGGTCTACAAGCCGGCCGCCACCCGTGCCCAGACAGAGAAGGCGATCGGGCTGCTGAACGCGTCGGAGCGGCCGCTGATCGTCGCGGGCGGCGGGGTCATCAACGCCGACGCCTCCGAACTCCTCGTCGAATTCGCCGAGTTGACCGGTGTCCCGGTCGTGCCCACGCTCATGGGCTGGGGAGTCCTGCCCGACGACCACGAGCTGAACGCCGGCATGGTCGGTCTGCAGACCTCACACCGCTACGGCAACGCGACCTTCCTGGAGTCCGACTTCGTCCTCGGCATCGGAAACCGCTGGGCCAACCGGCACACCGGGAAGCTGGACGTCTACACGGCCGGGCGGAAGTTCGTCCACGTCGACATCGAGCCCACCCAGATCGGCAGGATCTTCGCCGCCGACTACGGCATCGCGTCCGACGCCAAGGCCGCGCTGGAGCTGTTCGTGGCGGTGGCAAGGGAGTTGAAGGAGGCGGGCCGGCTGCCGGACCGCTCGGAGTGGGCGGCCGGCGCGCAGGACCGCAAGGCACGGCTCCAGCGCCGTACGCACTTCGACGACATCCCGATCAAGCCGCAGCGCGTCTACGAGGAGATGAACAAGGCCTTCGGCCCCGAGACCCGGTACGTCTCCACCATCGGCCTCTCCCAGATCGCCGGCGCACAGATGCTGCACGTCCACCACCCGCGTCACTGGATCAACTGCGGCCAGGCGGGCCCGCTGGGCTGGACCATCCCGGCCGCTCTCGGCGTCGCGAAGGCCGACCCGGAGGCGTCCGTCGTCGCCCTCTCAGGCGACTACGACTTCCAGTTCATGATCGAGGAGCTGGCGGTCGGGGCACAGCACCGCATCCCGTACGTCCACGTCCTGGTCAACAACTCCTACCTGGGCCTCATCCGCCAGGCCCAGCGCGCCTTCGACATCGACTTCCAGGTCAACCTGGAGTTCGAGAACGTCAACTCGCCCGAGCTGGGCGTCTACGGCGTCGACCACGTCAAGGTCGCCGAGGGCCTGGGCTGCAAGGCGATCCGGGTGACCGACCCGGCCGAACTGGGCGCAGCCTTCGAACAGGCGAAGAAGCTCGCGGCGGAGTACCGGGTGCCGGTCGTCGTCGAGGCCATCCTGGAGCGCGTCACCAACATCTCGATGTCCACGACGAACGACATCGGCAACGTGGTGGAGTTCGAGGAGATCGCGACGGAGCCGGGCCACGCGCCCACGTCGATCGCGGAGTTGCGGGTCTGAGGCGTACGGCGTCGGCGGTGGCCTAAGTCTTGGCGGTGCCGTACGGCCGTCGGCGTCGGAGTTGGGCGTCGGCGCTGGGTTGGCGTTGGCATACGGACGTCAGGGGCGGCTCATCCGGGGGGTGGATCGCCCCCCGTCCCGCGCTCGAGGGCTGTTGCGCCCCGCGGGCGTGCTCAGAGGCGTGCACCGCGTTGTTCCAGTGGGAGGAGGGGGAGGGGAAGCCCTGCGGCAGCGCGACCTCGCATGACGCGAGCCGCTTTGTCGCGCCGCCGCTCATGGCCTCCCCCGTTTCCCCCGTTCTCCCCCGTTCCGCAGGTCCCCCGTTCTCCCCCGATCCTGCGTTCCCCCGTGCCCCCGGATTTCCCCCGTGGGGGCTTCCCCCGTCGAGGCCCGCCGCCCCCGTGCCGGCGGGCCTCGTGTGTCGAGAATGTGCCCTGCCCCAGGGGCAGTTGAAGCACTGGTGCACGGGTTCAGAGGTTGATTTGAGGGTTCCGTAGACGGTCTACGCCCGCTGGCGTAGGCACGGAGCCGTGGCGATGGCCGGTGATCGGGTTGTCAGACCTTGATCGCACCATCCCTCCATGGCGTCGCGATGCGACATGGCACTGGAGTGGCAGCTCGAGAAGGCCGCGGAAGACGCGGCCGGACAGCCGGTGAAGGACGCACCGGCCGCGGTCTTCGCGCACATGAACGGCGGAACGGGCCGCGGCCGACAGGGCGGCAGGAACTCGAACGGCTGCTGGCGGAGGCGCGGGCCACGACGGCAGGTGCCCGCGAGCGGAACGTCGTGCGCATGCTCCAGGACTGTCTCGACCACGCCCAGGGCCTCATCCTCGGACCGGACTTCGACGAGTGGTACCGGCTCACCCGGGACGGCAGACGCGACCGGATCAGCCGGGACTACCTCGGAAAGACGATCCGGGTCAACGCACCGCCGGATGGTCGAGGAGGGCCGGGGCTGGCTGGAGAAGCATCCGACGCGAGCGTGGCGGAGTTCCTGGAGCACTTCCGGGCCCAGGGGGAGGACTCGCTCCACATGGAGGCGCCCGGGACAGGCCCGGACGCTGGGTGATCCCGCGCGGCTGTGCCGAGTCGGCCCTGTGGCTGGAGCGCAACCTCCGTGACGGCCGTGTCGACATCGATGATCCCGCCGTCGCCGCCCGGGACATCGTCACCGCCCCGGAGGCCCTCGCCCTGCTCGCCCCTGGTGGGACTCGACGAGGACCGGCACCGCATCCGCGACGAGTTCGGCATTGAGCCCCGCCGGGCCGGTGCGCTCCTGCTCGTCGGCCACCGCCCCCTCCATCCGGACGTGGCGGAGGAGGAGATCACCGAGGCCCTGCGCCGCACGTTCAACACTCATATGAGCCGCGTCGAGGTGCCGACATACAAGGAGTTACTGGGCAACGCCCGGCGTTCGCTGGACGGTTCGGAGGAGGGGGAAGGAGAGGACGGGCCGGACCGCGGCGGATGCGACGGCGCCGGTTCCGCGTTCCTCACGTCGAGACGCGGGCCGGATCCTTCACCACCGCACTGGCGCGCACGCCGCCGCGGTCCGTGCCCTGCCCGCCGACGGTCACCCCTCATCCGGGTAGGTCGGCGGCAGTCGCGGGCGGTGCGTCCGGTGGCTGATGGGTGTTACCAGGGACCGGACGCGGCTGGAGGGACTGGAGGGAGGTGCGGAGTCAGGGAGGCTGATCGGGGTCTTGACGAAGACGACCGAGGTGTAGCTCCCCGTGAGGCCGTAATTGACCTCTTCCGTATAGAAGTTGATCGCCGGGTCGGGCAGGCCCTGCAACGCTGTAGGCGTCGGCCAAACCCTCACCCACCGTCGAGAGGCGTACGAACATCGCGTGCGTCCGCCGACGCCCCTCACGAAGTCGGCGTATTCGAAACGGCGGTTCCGGTCCGCGGCGGCACCTGGGCGCGACAGGACAGATGTCGGCGCCGTCGCGGACCGGAAGTTCGGGGTGGTGCTCGGCTCAGACCTGGGCGCCGGAGAGGCGTTCCACGGCCCGCAGCAGGGCCGAGTGGTCGAGGCCGCCGTCGCCCTGGGCGCGCAGCGAGGCCACCAGCTGGGCCACCACGGCGCCGACGGGCAGGGCGGCGCCCACGGTGCGGGCGGCGTCGGTGACGATGCCCATGTCCTTGTGGTGCAGGTCGATGCGGAAGCCCGGCTTGAAGTCCCGGTTCAGGAAGTTGTTCTTCTTGCGGGTCAGCACGGTCGAGCCCGCGAGGCCGCCGCCCAGCACGTCGAGCGCCGCCTTCAGGTCCACGCCCGACTTCTCCAGGAAGACCACGGCCTCGGCGCACGCCTGGATGTTCACGGCGACGATCAGCTGGTTCGCGGCCTTCACGGTCTGCCCGGAGCCATGCGGACCGCACAGCACGATGGTCCTGCCGAGCGCCTCGAACACCGGCTGGGCCTCGACGAAGTCGGCCTGCTCGCCACCGACCATGACGGACAGCACGGCCTCGACCGCGCCCGCCTCACCGCCGGACACGGGGGCGTCGAGCACCCGGACGCCCTTCTCCTTCGCGGCCTTCGCCAGGTCGACGGAGGTCTGCGGGGTGATGGACGACATGTCGATCAGCAGGGCGCCGGGCCTGACGTTCTCCAGGATGCCGTCGGGGCCGTACGCGACGGCCTCGACCTGCGGGGAGGCGGGCACCATCGTGATGACGACATCGGCGTCGCGGACGGCCTCGGCGACGGAGGCCGCCGCGGTCCCGCCGGCGGCGGCCAGCCGGTCGAGCTTGTCCTGCTCCAGGGTGTGGCCCGTGACGTCGTAACCCGCCTTGATCAGGTTCTCGGACATGGGGGAGCCCATGATGCCGAGGCCTATCCACGCGACCTTGGGAAGATTACTCATGGTGAGGGTGCCTCTCTGACTGCTCTGCTGCGTCTTCGGGGTGGCTGCGACTGTGGGGCGGGCCTACTACGACTGTGGGGCGGGCCTACGACTGCGGGGCGGGGCTGCGACTTCGGGGCGGGGCTGCGTCTTCGGGGCGGGCCTGCGTCTTCGGGGCGGGCTGCGACCGTGGGGTGGGCTGCGACCGTGGGGTGGGCCTACGACTGTGGGGTGGGCCTACGACTGTGGGGTGGGCCTACGCCTGTGGGGCGGGGCTACGCCTGTGGGGCGGGCCTACGACTGCGGGGTGGGCTACGCCTGTGGTGGGCACTCAGCGCGTCGCGCGGGACTCGCGGGGGAGCCACTCGAAGGCCTCGGCGCTCGGCCGGTCGCCCGGCTTGTACTCCAGTCCCACCAGACCCTCGTAACCGGCCTTGCCCAGTTGGTCGAGGAGGTCCTCCAGCGGGACGGTGCCGGTGCCGGGGGCGCCGCGGCCGGGGTTGTCGGCGATCTGCACATGGCCGGTCTTCCCGGCATACTCGGCGATCACCTGCGGCAGGTCCTCGCCGTTCACGGACAGGTGGTAGAGGTCCATCAGGAAGCGCGCGTTGCCGAGGCCCGACGCCTGGTTGACCTTGTCGACGACGTCGACGGCGGCCGGGGCCGACACCAGCGGACAGAGCGGCGACTCCACCTTGTTCAGGGCCTCGATCAGCAGGATCGCGCCGATCCGGTCGGCCGCCTGGGCCGCCAGGACCAGGTTCTGCAGCGCGAGCGCGTCCTGCTCGGCCGGGTCCACACCGGCGACGCGGTTGCCGTACAGGGCGTTGAGAGCCCTGCAGCCGACGGACTCGGCGAAGTCCGCGGCCACGTCGATGTTGGCGCGGAATTTCTCCGACTCCTCGCCCGGGATCGACAGGGCGCCCCGGTCCGGCCCGGGCAGCACTCCGGAGTAGAAGTTCAGCCCGGTCAGCCGCACGCCTGCGCCCTCGAACGCGCCCCGCAGGGCGTCGAGTTCGGACTGCGCGGGGGTGGGAGATTCGACCCAGGGCCACCACAGCTCGACCGCGGTGAAGCCCGCCGCCGCGGCGGCCGCGGGACGCTCCAGGAGCGGGAGTTCCGTGAAGAGGATCGACAGGTTGACGTTGTAGCGCTGCTCTGCGAATCCCATGGGGCCTCAGGCGCTCCCTTCCGTGTTTATTTCATATTGTGGAAGTTAATTTCTGCTTAATGGAAGACTGCGCTGGCCGTCGGAGCTTGTCAAGAGGGCTCGGTGGAAAACGACAGTGTGCGTCAGGCCGTGCCCGTGCGGCGTGCGCGCCAAGCTGAAGCGCCCGGTCGACGGCGGCTAGGACAGTGGGAGGTTCGTGGTGCGCTCCTGCCGAGCGGCTGTACGCAGCGCTGCGATGACGGCCGTGGTCGTCGGGTTCGCGGTCTCGGTGCGACGCGTCGCGGCGAACAGGAGGCGCAGGATCGGGCGATCGTCGATGAGGGCCGTGCGGATTCCGGGTGTGGCCGGGTCGATGGCCGTTCGGGGGACGAGCGCGGTGGCGAGTCCGGCCCGTGCGAGGGTGAGCTGGGCGGCGATGTCCGCGGTGATGCAGCGCGTCGTGGGTGTGAAGCCGGCCTGGTGGCAGGCGTGCAGGATGGCCTGTCCGCAGTCCGCAGTCCGCAGTCCGCAGTCCGCAGTCCGTGGTCGGCGCCGGCACGGCGAGGCTGTGCGTGGCCAGTTCCCGCAGGGCGACGGGCCGCTCGTCGGCTTGGTCGGCCGCGGTGACGACGAGCAGTGGATCGTCGAGCAGCGGCGAGACCAACGATCCGGTCGGTGCGGCCATGCAGCGCATACACGTACTGCGGGAACACCGTGGCGCCTGCCATCTGGCGGCCGTGCGCCTGTGCGGGCTGAGTGCCCGAGCGGCGATGGTCATCAACCTCGGCGTCGAGCAGGCAACCCGCTACGGCTGGCAAGAGCCCCATCCCGTTGCCGCACCCTGATACCTCGATGGCAGCGTGCCGAGCAGCTCACCGATGAGCTGCAGGCGCCGCTCTACGCCACACTGACCGACCGGCAACGTTCCGAATTCGCCCAGCTCATCAACGCGTTGACCGCCGCACTGATCCCGTGACCGGACAACGAGTACACCAATAGGAGCACGAAGCCCAGCCGGTCGTCACCACCCGCCCCGGACGCCGACACAAGCCGAACGGAACGGCGCCCGCCCCACCTGTCACCGCGGCATACCCACGGCGAAACCGGCCTGGCCGGCCCGCCCCTCGGCACGTTGACAGGCGACTGCCGACGTGTTGCCATGAGGCGCTGCTCAGCCGGACCTGCGTCGCGTCGCATGCCGCTCAGGCACCGGATCGACGGCCAGTTGACCGGGGGCGGCACCCCCGAACCAGAGCGAGGACCCATGCCGCAGCGCGCCGCGACCATCGTCGGCGGCGGGATCGGCGGCCTCGCGGCGGCCATCGCCCTGCACCGCCGGGGCTGGCGCGTCGAGGTGCTGGAACGAGCCCCGGAGTTCACAGAGATCGGCGCCGGCATCTCCCTGTGGCCGAACGCGCTCCACGCACTTGAGGTGCTCGGCCTGGCCGACGCCGTCCGGGCACTCGGCGCCGTCGAAGCCACAGGCGGCGTACGCGACCGCAAGGGCCGCTGGCTGTCCCGTACGGACAACGCGGAGCTGGCGCGCCGCTTCGGCCATCCCCTGGTGGTCCTGCACCGCGCGGACCTGTTGCGGGCGCTCACCGAGGCGCTGCCCGCCGACAGCCTGCGGCCGGACAGTGAGGTGTCCGCGGTCCGCGACGGCGGCCACTGCCTGGTCGTCGATCACCGTAGGGGCGAGTCCCGGCCCGACCTCGTGGTCGGTGCCGACGGGCTGCGCAGTGCGGTCCGCCGCGCCCTGTGGCCCGACGCGGCCGGCCCCCGGTACGCCGGCTACACCGCCTGGCGCATGGTCACCGAGCCCCTCGCCGAGCCGCCCTCCGAGGGCGCGGCCACCTGGGGCCGCGGGGCGAGGTTCGGCTACACGGCGCTACCGGGCGGCCGGATGTACTGCTTCGCGACCGCGTCGCTGCCGGCGGGAGCGGCCTCGGGCTCGTCCGAGTACGCCGAACTGCTGCGCCGGTTCGAGTCCTGGCCGGATCCCGTCCCCGCCCTGCTGGCCGCCGTCCCCGCGGGCACGGTGCTCCGACACGACCTGTACGACCTGCCACCGCTGCCCTCCTTCGTCCGCGGCCGGGTCGCGCTGCTGGGCGACGCGGCCCATGCCATGACCCCCAACCTGGGCCAGGGCGCATGCCAGGCGCTGGAGGACGCGGTCACCCTCGCCCACTGCCTCGACGGCACCCCGGACGTGGCCGCCGCGCTGCGCTCGTACGACCTGCTGCGCCGCCCGCGGACCCAGGCCATCACGCGTCGCTCCGCCCGGCTGGGCGCGATCGGCCAGCTGTCGTGGCCGCCCGCGGTGCTGTTGCGCGACACCGCCGCCCGGCTGACGCCGACGCGGGCGACGCTGCGTTCCATGACGCCGGTCCTCGGCTGGACCGCGCCCGGTGACCCGGTGACCGCGACGAAGAGCGAGAGCCGCTGATGCCGGACTGGACGTATCAACCGCTGCGCGGCCTGGCCGCCGCCGTCCTCGGCCGGCGCCGTTCGCAGCGAACCGCACTGCGGCTGCTGGCCTCGATCGGCTCCCGTCCCACCGGCGCGCGGCTGATCGCCCGGGGGTTCGGCCACCGCCATCCGCCCGAGCGCCTCGCCGGCGAGGTCGTCGGCGTGCCCGTGACCGTCCGCCTCGGCATATCCGTCCCACCCTCGCTCGCCCGCGAAGCGGTACGCGCCATGCCCCCGCTCGGAGTTGGTGTCGTCGAGGTGGCGCCCGTCTCGGCGGCCGACGCGGAGACCGTACGCGAGGCCGCTGCCAACCGCTCGATCCCGCTGGTTGTCCGCGCCTGCGACCCGGAGGCCGAGGCCGCCCTCAAGCCGCATGTCGACGGGTTCACCAGCAGCGACAACCCGCACGTGGTCCATGTCGCCGACCCGTCGGTCACCGCCGCGGCCGCGGCGCTCGAGGAGCCGGGCACCGTCGTGCTCGCCCGGCCCGGGGTGCTCGTCGCGGCCGGACCCGGCTGGTTCCAACGGGTCACCGAGGCAGCCACGCCCACCGCGCCCGCTCCGGTGCTACGAGACGTCGGCCGCGATCCCCGCCGCTGGCCCGCCTGGTGGTGGGCGCTACTCGTCGGGCTCGGTATGACGGGCGCCGGACTCGGAGCCGCGGCGATCACGCTCGGGCCGGTGCTGCTCTGGTACGACCGTGACTACCTCGGCATGACGCTGCACGAACTGCATGCCGCCAACCACCACCTCGTGCACTTCCTCCAGCACGACCGGATCACCATGGCCGGCACGATGGTGGCGATCGGCGCCCTCTACACCGGCCTCGCCGTGGGCGGGATCAGGCGCGGCTGGCCCTGGGCCCGCGAGGTGTATCTGCTCTCGGGAGCGATCGGCTTCCCCACCTTGTTCTACTTCCTGGCCACCGGCTTCGTGGAACCCCTGCACACGGCCACCACCATCGTGCTGTTCCCGATGTTCGTGGCCGCGGTCCGTCGGACTCCGCACGCACCGCGATGGCGCCTGGCGCCCGAGGGACCGGAGCCGGAGCGCCGACGGGCGCTGGCCGGCCAACTGCTGCTGATCGTCACGGGAGCGGGGCTGTTCGTCGGCGGAGCGGTGATCTCGGTGGTCGGTCTGACCGGCGTCTTCGTGCCGACCGACCTGGCCTTCCTGGGCACCAGCACACAGACGCTGGAAACCGTGAATCCCCGGCTCGTGGCGTTCGTCGCCCACGACCGGGCGGGGTTCGGCGGCGCCCTGATGGCCGCCGCGGTGGCGATCATGCTGCTCAGCGCGTGGGGCTGGCGGCGGGGTGAGGCCTGGGTGTTCTGGACCCTGGCCGCGGCCGCGGCCGCCGGCTTCCTGCCGGCTGTCGTGGTGCACGGCGCGATCCACTACACCGACTTCATCCACCTCGCGCCGGTCTACTTCGGCATCGTCATGACCGGCACCGGCCTGCTGCTCGCGCGTCCATACCTCTTCGCCAAGGCGTCGGCGAGACCGAAGGACTGACGGGCCGTCTCGGCGTGCGCTCCACCATGAGCGCACGCACGACTCGGACGCCCCCGATCCACCGGACCGGCCGCTGCACGTAGGTGGGCGGCGCGTCCGGCCGATTCCACTGCGGCACCTCAACTTCCGTGATCCACACCATGGTTGACGTCAGGTTCGGATGGATGCAGGCAAGATGTCCGTGAGTGGTGAGCACCCCCGTCAGCGCTCCGCCGCCGATCGCGGATCCCGCGGCGATCAGCACAGCCACCGCGGCCTGGTCCGCCCCTGCCCCTCTTGTCGCGTCAGGCGCCGAGCGCCGCGAGCACGACGGACCTGGCCTCCTCCTGGACCTGGCTCAGATGGTCCGGGCCGAGGAACGACTCCCCGTAGATCTTGTAGACGTCCTCGGTGCCCGAAGGGCGGGCCGCGAACCAGGCGTTGGCGGTGGCGACCTTGATGCCGCCGAGGGCGGCGCCGTTACCGGGGGCCTCGGTGAGCACCGTGGTGACCGGCTCGCCGGCGAGGGTGTCGGCGGTGACCTGGCGCGGGGACAGCTTGGCGAGCAGCGCCTTCTCCTCGCGGGAGGCCGGGGCGTCGACGCGCGCGTAGGCGGGGGCACCGAAGCGGTCGGTGAGCCGCGTGTAGTGCTCCGAGGGCGTCTTGCCGGTGACGGCCGTGATCTCGGAGGCGAGCAGGGCCAGGATGATGCCGTCCTTGTCGGTGGTCCACACCGAGCCGTCGCGGCGCAGGAAGGACGCGCCCGCCGACTCCTCGCCGCCGAAGCCGAGCGTTCCGTCGGACAGGCCGTCCACGAACCACTTGAAGCCGACGGGGACTTCGACCAGCTGTCGGCCGACGTCCGCCGCGACGCGGTCGATCATGCTGGACGACACCAGGGTCTTGCCGATTCCGGCGCCCGCAGGCCACTGTTCCCGGTGGGAGAACAGGTACGAAATCGCCACGGCCAGATAGTGGTTGGGGTTCATCAGGCCCCCGTCCGGCGTGACGATGCCGTGCCGGTCGGCGTCGGCGTCGTTACCGGTGGCGATGTGGAACCGGTCGCGCTGCTCGATGAGCGAGGCCATGGCGTACGGCGAGGAGCAGTCCATGCGGATCTTGCCGTCCCAGTCCAGCGTCATGAAGCGCCAGGTGGGGTCGGTGAGCGGATTGACCACCGTGAGGTCGAGCCCGTGCTGTTCGGCGATCCGGCCCCAGTAGGCGACCGAGGCGCCGCCCAGCGGATCGGCGCCGATGCGCACCCCGGCGGACCGGATCGCCTCCAGGTCCAGCACGTTCGGCAGGTCGGCCACGTAGCTGCCGAGGAAGTCGTGGCGGCCCGTGCCGGGCGCGGCCAGAGCGCGGGTGCAGGGGATGCGCCGTACGTCCTTCAGGCCGGCGGTGATGATCTCGTTGGCGCGGTCCTGGATCCACGAGGTCGCCTCGGAACCGGCGGGGCCGCCGCTCGGCGGGTTGTACTTGAAGCCGCCGTCGGCGGGCGGGTTGTGCGAGGGGGTGACCACCACGCCGTCGGCGAGGCCGGACGTGCGGTTCCGGTTGTGGGTGAGGATGGCGTGCGAGACCGCCGGGGTGGGTGTGTAGCCGTCGGCCTGGTCGATGAGGACGGTCACGTCGTTGGCGGCGAACACCTCCAGTGCCGTGACCCGCGCGGGCTCGGACAGGGCGTGGGTGTCGGCGCCGAGGAACAGGGGGCCGTCGGTGCCCTGGGCGGCGCGGTACTCGCAGATGGCCTGGCTGGTGGCCGCGATGTGGTCCTCGTTGAACGCCGCCGCGAGGGACGAGCCGCGGTGTCCCGAGGTGCCGAACGCCACCCGCTGCCCCGGTTCGGCCGGGTCGGGGTGCAGCGCGTAGTACGCCGTGACCAGGCGGGCCACATCGATGAGGTCTTCGGGCCCGGCGACCTGCCCCGCTCGCGCGTCCTGCATTTCCCCGCTCCTCCGCAAAGGTCGACCGTTGGGTACGGCTCTCATTCTCCCCTGCCGGGCTCGCCGGGACGCGCGCCGGGCGGCCGTTGTGGCACACGTCCGGCGGGTGCGACGATGTGGGCCGGCGAGCGAAGGGACACCGACGTGAGGCACGAGGACCAACGGCCGCCCGCTGCCGTGCTGTTCGACGCGCTGGGCCCCGACTACGAGAAGGCGTTCGCCCACGCGCCCGCGCACCTGGCCGCGCTGGACTGGCTGATCGAGCGGCTGCCGCCCGCCGCGCGGACGCTGGACGTGGGCAGCGGCACCGGGCGGCCCACCGCGGCCGCGCTCGTCGAGGCAGGGCACTCGGTGCTGGGTGTCGACGTCTCCCCCGTCATGGTCGAAGTCGCCGCCCGTCAGGTCCCCGAGGCCGAGTTCCGCTGCGGCGACATCCGGGATCTTCCGCTCGAGGCGGACTCGTTGGACGGCGTGTGCGTGTTCTTCTCGCTGCTGCAGATGACCCGAGCCGAGCAGGCGGCTCTGACGCGGCGCCTGGCCCTGGCCCTGAGGCCCGGCGGGCATCTGGTGCTGGCCACAGTGCCGGGGGACGTGGAGGACGTCGAGGTGGTCTTCATGGGCCGGCCGGTCCGCGCGACGAGCTTCGCCGAGGAGGACGTCATCGGCATGGTGGGCGCGGCGGGCCTGACGGTGCTGTCCCGCCACAGCACCGTCTTCGCCCCGGACCACCCCGCCGCCGGGCCCGAGCCCCACCTCTTCCTGCACTGCCGCCGCGACGAGGCCGGGCGCTGACGCTCAGGCGCTTGCCTCCCACAGGTCACCGCCCTCGACCCGCTGGACGCGGCCCACGGCGAGCCGGGCGACCGCGCCGACCCGCCGCTCTCGGTGGGCATCTCGGCCGCCGACCTCCACGACAACCAGGGTCCGTCTTCCCGACGGGGCACGTGCTCCACCCAGGCGGCGAGGTCGTGGTACGCCTGCTGGAGCACGTCGTCGCAGTCGATGAGCCGGGTGGTCTTCACCGGCCGGGGCCCGGGCGGTGACGGTCGGGGGACGTGCATGGCGTGCTTGGCGAACCACAACCGGTAGCGCTCGTCTGTCTGCGGGCCGAGAGCCTCCTGGACCGTGCTTCGGCCTGCCGGGGAAGCGGCCGGTGAAGATCGACCCGCATCCAGGCTGTCCCATCCCATCCCATCCCATCGCCTCGGCGCACCGGCGCGCGGCACCGGCGCACCGGCCGCGCGGCACCGGGCTCTCGCGCGTGATGATGCGGGTTGCGGGACGGCCAGCCATGGGGCCATGGCGTTGCGGGGGCGGCTTGGCCCCGTGCAGGGCGAAGGGACGGCCTGGTCGGTTAGGGTCGCCTCGTGGCGGACGAAGCGGCCCCGTCGCAGTGAAATCGATTGGCCTGGGATGCATCACGGCTGTGAAGCAGTCGACCGATGCGTCCCCGTTGTGCCCTGATGTGCCCTCGCGGTGGGCGATCCGGGTAACGTGCAGGTCAGATGCGTGTTCTGGGGGCACAATGCGACTGAGAGTGGAGTTCACGACCGAGCCCTTCGACCTCGACGAGGCCCCGGCGCACGCGCTCGTGGCCCGCGAGGTCGTCGAGGCGGCCGAACTGGACGCGGTCGACGTCGGCCCGTTCGGCAACACGGCGGAGGGGGGCGCCGACGCCGTGCTCACCGCCGTGGACACCCTGCTGCGCCGGACCCTGGAGTCCGGCGCCACCCGGATCTCTCTCCAGGTCAATGTGATCGGGGAGGGCGGCGAGTGACCGGCACCGGTGACGAGCCCTTCGTCGCGGCCGTCAAACCGCTGGTCGACGCCATGGGCGGGGTCATGCTGCCGCCGGACGAAGCCGGCTCCGACGACGTCGTCCTCTCCTGGGAGGGCGCCGACGTCGTCGCCGTACGCCTGCCGCAGCTCGCCGAGTCGCTGGATCACATCCTGGCCGCGATGGAACGCCAGAAGGGCAAGCCGCTGGCCGACCTCGACCGCAAGGCCAAGCAGGAGGTCGTACGGATACTGGAGGCGCGCGGCGCCTTCTCCGTGCGCCACGGCGTGGAGACCGTCGCGAGCGCGCTCGGCGTCAGCCGCTTCACCGTCTACAACTACATCAACGCTCAGGAGGAGAAGCGGGCGCGCGGGCGTGAGGGCGGGTCCGGGGCGAGGCGCTCTTAGCCGTCCGGCGTCCGGCGTATTTGGGCTACTTATGGGTCTACAACTACCTCAACCGCGAGAAACAGGCCTGAGCGGCCGACGGGGCCTGCTTTTCCGTGGCACGGCCGACAGTGTGCGGGGGCTCGGTTCCGGCCCGTTCGTAACCGCGATTTTTCAACAAACTGTTGACGCGGTGTCGTCGCGGGGCGTTAGCTGGCCGTAGCCCGTCCAGCACCACCGGCCACGGAGGCTCCCGTGACTTCGCGCTCTTCGACACCGGGCCTCGCCCGTTTCAACACCCTGGAGGAGCCCGCGGCCGCCGCGGCGCTCCATGAGGCGTGCGCCTCGGCGGAATGGGCCCGCAGGCTCCTCGCCGGCCGCCCGTACGCCACCGTCGAGGACCTCTTCGCCGCCAGTGACGCCGCCATGGCCGAGCTGACCGACACGGACCTGGCGGAGGCGATGGCCGGACATCCGCCGATCGGCCGCCCGAAGCCGGGGGACCCGACCTCGGCCCGTGAACAGCGCGGGATGGCCGGCGCCTCCGACGAGCTCAAGGCGGAGATGCTCGAACTGAACCTGGCTTACCAGGAGAAGTTCGGCCATGTCTTCCTGATCTGCGCCACCGGCCGCACCGGTGACCAGATGCGCGACGCGGTCAGGGAGCGGATCGGCAACGGGCCGGAGCGGGAACGCGAGATCGTCCGCACCGAACTGGGCAAGATCAACCGCATCCGCCTGGCCCGGCTCGTCGAAGAGGAAGCCCGATCATGAGCACCAGCACGACCGCCTCTGTGTCCACGCACATCCTGGACACCTCCGTCGGCCGCCCCGCCGAGGGCGTCGCCGTCCACCTCGCCGCCCGCTCCGGGCGGTCCGCCCAGTACGGGCAAGGAGGAGACTGGCGGGCGCTCGGCGGCTCCGTGACCGACGCCGACGGCCGGTGCAAGGACCTCCCGGTGCTGCCGGAGGGCACGACCCACGTACGGCTCGACTTCGAGGTCGAGCCGTACCTCGCAAGGACCGTGAAGAAGCAAGCCGATGCGCAGCAGGACGCCCCCGCGAATCGGGACAGCGGTGCCGTGTTCTTCCCCGAGGTGGCGATCACCTTCGCCGTGAACCCCGGCGAGCACTACCACGTACCGCTGCTGCTCAACCCGTTCGGCTACTCCGTTTATCGAGGGAGCTAGCTATGCCCATTCTTGGACAGAACCAGTACGGCAAGGCCGAGAACCGAGTCGTCAAGATCACGCGGGACGGCGCCACCCACCACATCAAGGACCTGAACGTCTCCGTGTCGCTCTCCGGCGACATGGACGAGGTCCACCTCTCCGGCTCGAACGCGAACGTCCTGCCGACGGACACCACCAAGAACACGGTGTACGCGTTCGCCAAGGAGCACGGCATCGAGTCCGCCGAGCAGTTCGGCATCCACCTGGCCCGGCACTTCGTGACCTCCCAGCCGGCCATCCACCGGGCCCGCATCCGCATCGAGGAGTACTCCTGGGAGCGCATCGAGCACGGCGGTGAGGGCGCGCACTCCTTCGTCCGCAAGGGCCAGGAGACCCGGCTGGCCCAGATCACGTACGACGGCTCGTCGTGGGAGGTCGTCTCCGGCCTCAAGGACCTCACGGTCATGAACTCGACCGACTCCGAGTTCTGGGGCTACGTCAAGGACAAGTACACGACCCTGCCCGAGGCGCACGACCGCATCCTCGCCACCGACGTCTCCGGCCGCTGGCGCTTCAACTGGACCGACGACGAGCGGGAGATGCCCGACTGGGAGGCGTCCTACGAACAGGTGAGGCAGCACCTGCTCCGGGCCTTCGCGGAGACGTACTCGCTCTCGCTCCAGCAGACCCTGTACCAGATGGCCGCGCGGATCATCGACAGCCGCGACGAGATCGACGAGGTCCGCTTCTCCCTCCCGAACAAGCACCACTTTCTCGTGGATCTGACCCCGTTCGGCCTCAAGAACGACACCGCCGACGGAGCTGTGTACTTCGCCGCCGACCGCCCCTACGGCCTGATCGAGGCCACCGTCCTGCGGGACGGGTGCGAAGCGAAGATCCCGGCGGACCTCACCAACCTCTGAAGGACGAATCCATGGCAGCAACCCAGCGCATCGTCATCGAGAACGCGGCGATCGCGACCGTGGACGCGAAGGACACCGAGTACACGTCGGGCCACGTGGTCGTGGCGGACAACGTCATCGAGTCGGTCGGCGAGGGCCGGGCCCCCGAGGGCCTGACGGACGTCGTACGCCGGATCGACGCGAGCGGGCACCTCGTGACCCCCGGTCTGGTCAACACGCACCACCACTTCTACCAGTGGATCACCCGGGGCCTGGCCACGGACCACAACCTCTTCAACTGGCTCGTCGCGCTCTACCCGACCTGGGCGCGCATCGACGAGCGCATGACGTACGCGGCGGCCCAGGGCTCGCTCGGCATGATGGCCCGCGGTGGGGTGACCACGGCCATGGACCATCACTATGTCTTCCCGAAGGGCTCCGGCGACCTCTCGGGCTCGATCATCCGGGCGGCGCGCGAGATGGGCGTCCGCTTCACGCTCGCCCGTGGCTCCATGGACCGCAGCGAGAAGGACGGCGGCCTGCCCCCGGACTTCGCCGTCGAGACCCTGGACGGCGCGCTCGCCGCCACCGAGGAGACGGTCAACAAGCACCACGACGCCTCCTTCGGCGCGATGACCCAGATCGCCGTCGCCCCCTGCTCGCCCTTCTCGGTCTCCACCGAACTGCTCCGTGAGGGCGCCGAGTTGGCCCGTCGGCTCGGCGTGCGGCTGCACACCCACGGCTCGGAGACGGTCGAGGAGGAGAAGTTCTGCCACGAGCTGTTCGGCATGGGGCCGACCGACTACTTCGAGTCGACGGGCTGGCTCGGCGAGGACGTGTGGATGGCCCACTGCGTCCACATGAACGACTCCGACATCGACGCCTTCGCCCGTACGAAGACCGGGGTCGCCCACTGCCCGTCGTCCAACGCCCGGCTGGCGGCGGGGATCGCCCGCGTCCCGGACATGCTGGCCGCCGGTGTCCCGGTCGGCCTCGGCGTCGACGGCACCGCGTCCAACGAGTCCGGCGAACTCCACACCGAGCTGCGCAACGCCCTCCTCATCAACCGTCTCGGCGCCCACCGCGAAGCGGCGCTCAACGCCCGCCAGGCACTGCGCCTCGGCACCCACGGAGGCGCCCAGGTCCTGGGCCGGGCCGGCGAGATCGGCTCCCTGGAGCCCGGCAAGCTCGCCGACCTCGTCCTCTGGAAGCTCGACACCCTCGCCCACGCGTCGATCGCCGACCCGGTGACCGCCCTGGTCTTCGGCGCGGCGGCCCCGGTGACGCTCTCCCTCGTCAACGGCCGGCCGACCGTGGAGAACGGCCGCCTGCTGCACGTCGACGAGGACGCGATCGCCCGCTCGACGAGGGACGAGGCCCAGCGGCTGGCGCGGATCGCCGGCGAAGCGTGACCCGCTGAACTCTGGTCGAGGGGGACGGCCCTCGACCCAAGCGGTGGACCCGAGCGAGGTCCGGGGCAGCCGTCTGCGAGGCGCGCCCGAGCGTGCGCGCCCCGGAACGGTCCACGGTGCCCGTGTCCGGTCAGCTCAGCTCACTTCAGCGTGTAACTGTCTCCGTACACCTGCCAGTTCAGCGGCAACTCGAGATCGAGGTTGCCCGCCGCCAGGAAGACCCGCTGGGCCGTTTCGACCCTGCTGACGTCGCTGTGGGCCTCCTCCTGCTCCATCGCCCACACCCGGGCGTCGAGGAAGGCGTGCAGGTACCCGGTCTCGTCGCCGCCTTCGGTCGGGGAGGCCGCCTGGAGGAGGGCCTGGTCGCGGATGCCGCCGAAGCTGAGGGCGTCGGTGCCGGGGCCGTGCATGACCATGGCGTCGTAGTAGACGAACTGGCCGAGGGTGCCGAGGCCGTCCTCATCGGCCCGTGTCACCGCCGGGTCGAAGTAGACGCGGTCCCGCTCGTCGCGCTGGGCCGTGCGGAACGCGGCGGTTCCGGCGGCCTCGCGCCAGGCGTCCGGGAAGCCCGGGTCCAGGCCCTCGTGGGAGTCGGTGCCGTTCACCGCGCGCAGCGCGGCCAGATAGCCGGCCAGCGGATCGTCCGCGACCCGCTCGGTGTACAACTCGACCAGGGCGAGCATGTCGCTCGTACCGGAACAGAAGCCGATGATGCCGCCCGTGTAGCCGCGGCCGTCGCCTATGTCCTCGATGTAGTCGTACTGCTCCTCCCAGTCCAGCGAGGAGTTCTCCGCGCTGGACACCAGGCGCATGGCGATGTCCTTCTTCGCCGGGTCGTCGAGCCCGGTGTCCGCCGTGGGTTCCGCCGTGGTGGCCGCGTCCGCCGCCTGGTGCACCAGGGCGGGGGCGGCGAGGAGGGAGGCGCCGAGGGCGGTCAGCAGCAGACGGCGTGATGCCGGACGGTGTGAGGCCGGACGGTGTGATGCGGCTTGGGCGGGCGGCAACGGCACGTGTGTTCTCCAAGTGAGCGCGCTGTAAAGGTAGTTGAGAGTCGCGCGATGGACTTGGAAAGTCGTGAGGGTGCCGTGGCAGTGGGCTGTGATCCCTCAGGAGAGCGCTGTGAGCCGGTCCCGGACCTGTGTGGCGACCGTGTACGTGTTCCCGGTCGGCTCGGTCGCGAGCGGCCCGGGGTTCCGTGCCCAGCGGTCCTCCAGGGCGAACCAGTCGATCTTCTTGGGCGCCCGGCCCGCCGCCAGCGCCGCCCTCAGCTCTTCGAAGTACGTCGACCAGCGCAGCCGGTACAGCCCGCCGACCAGCCCCGCCCACTCCCGGTTGGCGTAGTCCCGCAGCCCCGCGTCCGCGCCCTCCCGTGTCCCCCAGACGGTCAGCAGCGACAGGTTGTCGTACGCCAACTCCTCGCGCTCGGCGGCACCCGCACCCCAGGATCGGGCATCGGCGACCCAACGGCCCAGCAGATGACGGGAGTCGGTGGACACCAGCTCGTCCAGCAGATCCATGAGCGAGAGCCAGTCACCGCACGACCTGTCGAATCGGGCCTTGTCGCCGGCGTCGTACGCGGCCTTGATCTGCGGCAGCATGACCCGGCTGCGGTTGGAGAGGGCCTGGCGGGCCACGTCGAGGAGGTCACGACGGTATGCCGACGACACGCGCAGCTCGGCCCGCACCCGCAGCAGTTCACCGAGCGCGGGCTCGAACTCGGCCGCGCTGTACCGGAGTTGCTTCGGCGACCAGCGGCCGGCCCGTACGACGTTCAGCGCCGGCCGAGCGCCGAACAGGCCGTCGGCGCCCTCGCTCCACGAGTCGGCGCGGGTGGTGCCGTAGGCGGTGCGGCGGAGCATGTCCCAGGCGGCCTCGGCGTGCGGGTCACGGGCCCCGTACCGGGCGTGAGCCCACTCCGCGAACCAGGCCTTGAGATCCAACTCACCCTCCCTCCAGGCGAGTTCCGAGAACAGTGCGAAGGCGGCCGGGTTGTTGTCCGCCGCCTCCGGCATCAGGGCGATCCCGTGCAGCCTGCTGCCGTCCTTGGTGCGCCACTTCTCGTACAGCGCGGCCCAGTCGGGGGTGTTCGCGCCGAGCGCGGTGTGGCCGCCGAAGTTCCAGATCGAGCCGAAGGCGTACGGGGTGTCGCCCCAGTCGGCCTCACGGTCGGTGACCGTGGGGAAGCGGTCGGAGAGGCCGTCTACGACGAGCATGTGCTCCTTGTCGACGGCGTCGACGATCGCGCGCGGCGGGTTGTGCTGCCAGCCGAGAATCACCCAGGTGGCCCCCGGGTGAGCCCGCTGGAGCGCCCGCTCGACGCCCTTCGCCGCGTCGGCGACAGGCACGTCACCCGGGTCGCCGCCCTCGTGCAGCAGGTCCACCTTGTACAGGGACGACGGTCCGAACATCTCGTCCTGCACCCGGTAGAAGGCCGCCGCCACTCGCGCGAACTCGTCCGTACGAGGGTCCAGCCAGTCGGGGCGCGCGAAGCCCATCCAGTCGCCCTGCGGCACGGTCCTGGCCCCCGGAACGCGCTCCGCGAACCCGGCCGGGACCGTCCCGAAGTAGCCGGGCAGTACCGGCGTCATCCCCAGCTCACGCACCCGGTCGGCGATCCGGTGGCCGAGGACGGCACGCGCGTCAAGGAGCTGCCGGGAGACGGGGGAGGGGAAGGCGGACAGATTCTGCAACAGCCACCACGGCTGATGGGCGGGGCCCGGGACCCACTCCCGCAGCTCCTCCTCCCCGTACCCGAACTCCTGGAACACCCGGTGGTACAGCGCGTCCGCGCCCGCGTAGACGAGGACCTCGTTGTAGCCGTGCAGCGCCAGCACGTCCAGCTCGCGCTCCCAGTACGTCCAGTCGAGGTACGCGCCCGTGTAGCCGTCGTTGGTGTCGTTGAGGGCGAAGCGGTGGGTGACGTTCGCCCGGCGGCTGACCGCCGCGTCGAGGCCGGGCAGCTCGCGCGGCAGGAGGTTCGTCTGCTCGCCCGCCCAGTTGATCTCGGCGTACGCGATGTGCCTCAAGTACCAGTTCAGGCCGGTGAGTTGGGTGGCGGGCGTGTCACCGGCGACGGTGATGTGCCCGGTGCGCCCCGACACGCGGAAGGTGTCCCGCTCCTGCCCTACCGTGAACGTGATCTGCCGCCAGTGGTCCGGCAGCAGCCGCCGGGCCGCCACCGAGGCCGTGCGCAGCGCCTTGTCGGTGCGGGGCGCGTCGTCCGAGGGGATCGCGCGGGCCGAGGTGCAGGCGGCCGCGGAACCGGCGGCGAAGGCGGTCAGGAGGGCACGGCGGGCGAGCGGCATGGGATCTCCGGGGTGCGGTGGGGGGTATGCCGTGGGAGGAATACCCGCCGAAACCTCACTTGTGCGCAGACACAGGGCCACACGGGGGAGAACCCGGCGTGAACGGCTCCTTCCGCCGCGTCAGCCTATCGTCGACCGGAGCCGTGGCAGAGCACCGATGGCTGCTGGGTGATCGGCGGGTGACTGCCGGGCGGCCGGCGGACGGCTATGGGGTGGAGCCGTCCCAGGCCATCAGGTTCGCCAGCAGCTCCGCCTGCTCGATCGCGTCGTCCAAAGCATGGTGGGTGTGCCGACGGCGGGAGAGGAGATGCTGAGGCATCGCCCGCTTGGCGACCGCCCGCAGCGGGATCCCGGCCTTCGTCGCGAACAGTGTCTTCATGTCGAGGCACCCCGAGTGCCCGAAGGGGCTCTCACCGGTGAAGCGGATCAGATACCAGTACAGGAACGTCCAGTCGTACGAGGCCGGGTAGCCGCACATCACGGGCTGGGCGTCGCCGCTGACATTGCGGACCCAGGAGCTGAACTGGCGCAGCGCGGCGCCCGGTTCGGCCCCCTTCTCGGCCAGCCGCTCCCGGTCGAGCCCGCTCACCGCCAGCGCTTCCGGCACGAACTGCGCACTGATCGGCCGTAGTTCACGGTAGAAGGTGCGCTGCTCCGGGTCGGCTGCCGTGAAACCGTCCGCGTCCTGCCGCCCCGCGACGGCCGCGCCGAAGCTGAGCATCGAGTACGGCCCCGGTATCGGCCCGTCGGCCTCGACGTCGACGGAGATGTACAGACTGGGCTTGATCGTGCGTGATGACATGCGGCGAGCATGACGGCCGGCCCACGCACGACGCATCCGGGTTTCAGGGCCGGGCGAACGCCTGACAGGGCTGGGAGGCCGGCAACCGGCCGGTGAAGAACGACGTGGGCGGTACTCCCATCAGCGCGCGGAAGTCGGCGGTGAGGTGCGACTGGTCGTAGTACCCGGTGGCGGCGGCGAACTGCGCCCACGGGACGGCGGGGGAGCGGTGGGTGAGGACGTGCCGCACCCGGGCGATGCGGGCGAAGTGCTTCGGGGAGACCCCGATCTGCTCCGCGAAGAGATGGCGCAACTGCCGTTCGCTGACGGCGAGCCGCCGAGCCAACCCGGGTACGCCCTCGGGGAGCCGGCCGCCTCCTGCCGACACCGCGCGGGCTGCCGCACGCACCAGCGCGGTACGGGGGTCGGCGGCGAGCGCCGGGTGTGCGGCCGGCAGTACCTCCGCCAGGCGGTGCACGATCAGCATCCCTTCCACGGACCGGAGTTGATCGGCGAGACGGCGGGCCGAGGGCGAGAGGAAGTCGTCGAGCCGGATCACACGGCCCACCAGGTCGCCCGCCGGGACGCCCAACAGCGGGCGAACGGTGCCCGGTTCGAGGTGCAACTGCACGCAGGAGGCCGACTGCTCGCTCTCGTGATACGAGGCGCGGGTCCGTGGACCGACCACCATGGTCGTACGGTCACCGTCCTCGCCGGTACGCACGACCAGCTTCGCCGCCGTGTCGGGAAGATGGGCGTACGGCCGCCTCGGGTCACCGGCCCCCGGCGCGGCCCCGACCTCGACCTCGGCGAACCACGGCCGCAAGGCATCGGGGAGGCGCACGGGCATCGTGGGAGCCCCTGCCTCGTTCGTGCTCACGGACCGCGGCGCGGACTCGGTCTCGTACGCCCTCGTGCTGCTCACCCGTCCACCGTAGACGCGGCTGCCGCCCGGACGCCGCTCGGCAACCGTGCCGGAATTTCCTAGAGGCCCAGGGGCACGGTTCGGCACCGTGGTCGGCATGATCCTTGTGACGGGTGCCACCGGCACCATCGGCAGTGAAGTCGTACGGCGGCTCGCGGTGCGCGGCGAGAAGGCACGGGCCCTGACACGGGACCCCGCACGGGCCCGGGTGCCGTCCGGGGTGGAGGTGGTGCGCGGGGACTTCCTCGACTCCGGGACCGTCGAGGCCGCGATGGCCGGGGCCGACGCCCTCTTCGCGGTCGGTGTGCTGGGGCCCGGGGACGGTGAGGCGGACGCTCGCCTCGTGGAGCTCGCGCGGGCGGCGGGCGTGCGCCGCGTCGTCAAGCTCTCCGCCATCGGCACCGGCGACCCGGCCAGCGGCCCCGGCGGGAACTGGCACCTACCGGGCGAACGGGCCGTACGGGAAAGCGGGTTGGAGTGGACCGTCCTGCGCCCCTCCTCCTTCGCCTCCAACACGTTGAACTGGGCGGAGGCGATCCGTTCCGGCACTCCCGTGCCCAACATGACCGGGTCCGGCAGGCAGGGCGTGGTCGACCCGCGCGATGTGTCGGAGGTCGCGGTGGAAGCGCTGCTCACGCCGACGCACGCGGGGCGGACGTACACACTGACCGGTCCCGAGGCGATCAGCACCGCCGACCAGGCCGCCGCGCTCGCCTCGGTGCTCGGCCGGCCTGTGGGGACGGCCGACCTCTCGCCGGACGAGACACGCGCCCACCTGGTCGCGGCGGGGATGGGCGACACCTATGTGGAGGGGGTCCTGGCCGGGACCGCGTATGTGCGCGGGGGCGGCGGCGCCGATGTCACCGAGGACGTGCCCCGGGTACTGGGGCGCCGGGCGCGGACCTATCGGGAGTGGGCGGACGACCATCGTGGGGCCTTCGCCTAATGCGCTGCGCCTGAAATCCGTCGGTAGATCTGCCTCGTCTCGGCGGTCGAAATCCCGCCGCCGACCAGGCGCGTTGACCGCCCGCGGCTCAGCCGGAACCGCCTGGGAACTTCCGGCGCAGGACACTAGTGGCGCGGGCGGCGAAGTGCCACCGCAGCCAGTGCCAGGGCCGTCGTCATGATCGCCGTGGCCACCGTGAAGGCCAGGCGGTAGCCGTCCGCCGTGGCCGGGAGGAGGTCGGTGCCGTCGGCGAGCAGGGTGTCGGTGCGGCTCGCCGCCAGGGTCGTCAGGACGGCCAGGCCCAGTGAACCGCCCACCACCTGGGTGGTGTTGAAGAGACCCGAGGCCAGTCCGGCGTCCTCCGGCCGGGCGTCGGACATGGCCAGGCCGGTGAGGGCGGGCAGCGCCGCCGCGAACCCGACGGAGATCAGCATCATCGCCGGCAGGAAGTCGACCAGGTACGAGCCCCCGACCGGCAGTCGGCTCAGCAGCGCCGTCCCGGCCGTGACGAGCACCAGTCCGGCGAGCAGTACCCGGTACGGGCCGAAGCGGGCGATCGTCCGGGCGGACAGGCCGAGCATCAGCACCCCGATTGCGATCGGGGCGGGCAGGAACGCCGTGCCGGTGAGCAACTCGCCGTAGCCGAGGACGCGTTGCAGGTAGAGCACGCCGATGTACTGGAAGCCGTACATGCCCGCGATCATCAGGATCTGGACGGCGTTGGCGCCCGTGAGCACACGGGAGCGGAACAGGCGGAGGCGCAGGAGGGGGCGCGCGGCCCGCGCCTGGCGGAGGGTGAAGGCGGCGAAGAGGGCCAGCGCCACGGCGGCCAGGGCGAGCGTGCCGCCGGTGTCGCGTTCGCCGGCGCCGACGATGACGTAGACCGTGAGCATCAGCGCGCCGGTGATGAGCGCGGCGCCGGGGTAGTCGGCGCCCTCGCCGAGGCCGGTGCCCCGGTCGGGGGCGAGGACGCGCACGGCGGCCACCAGGGCCACCACGCCGATCGGGAGGTTGATGAGGAAGATCCAGTGCCAGTTCAGGGCCTGGGTCAGCGCTCCGCCGAGGAACGTGCCGAGCGCGCCGCCCGCCGCTCCGACCGCGCTGAACACCGCGATGGCACGGGCCTGTTCACGCGGTTCGGGGAACAGCGCGACCAGCATGCCGAGCACCACCGCAGCAGTCATCGCACCGCCCACCCCCTGCAGGGCCCGCGCCACGACCAGCACCTCCTGGCCGGTGGCCACCCCGCACAGCACCGACGCCGCCGTGAACACCGCGAGCCCGGCGGTGAACATCCGCTTCCGGCCCACGAGATCGCCCAGGCGGCCGGCCAGCAGAAGCAGCCCCCCGAACGGAATGAGGTACGCGTTCACCACCCAGGCCAGCCCGGCCGCCGAGAAGCCGAGGTCACGCTGGATCGCGGGCATCGCCACCGTGACGATGTTGCCGTCCAGGATGGTCATCAGGGTGCCCGCGCACAGGACGACGAGGGACGCCCACCGGGAGTACGTTCGCTGTGCCGGGTTCCGTCCCGGCGCCGACGCCGGTGACACGGTCGAGGACGACATGGCTGCACTGCCTCCGAATTCGCCAAAGGTGCACGACTTGTAACGGGGTACATCGTGGATAACCATGGGGCCCGGCATAAGGAGGCACTTCAATGTCCCAAGGGAACACCGCTGTTACCCCGCAGGTCGTGAACGCGGAGGCCTGCCCCGTCAAGGAAGTTCTTGACAGGGTGACCGGCAAATGGAGCGTCATGATCATCGTGGCAGCCGCCCACGGCCCCATCCGCTTCACCGAGTTGGAGCGCGGCATCGACGGCATCAGCCGCCGCATGCTCACCCTGACCCTGCGCAATCTGGAGCGCGACGGACTCGTCACCCGCACGGTCCACCCGACGGTCCCGCCCAAGGTCGAGTACGAACTCACGGACGCAGCCAGGGAGTTGCACTGCACCCTGCTGTCACTCACGGAGTGGGCGGAATGCAACCGGGTCTACATCGCGGAGTCACGGGCGTCGTACGACTCCGAGCGTACGTCAATATGAGTAGATTTTCCGGTTCAGGAACCTCTCGCCGTACATGACGCGTTGTCGCGAAACAGGGATTTATCCGAATGATCGCTTCGCGTCCGGTGGGGGCCGGTACCGACGATGAGAACCGGTAAGTCCGGTTGTGACCGTTCGCGGAGCCGGGGGACAGAACGGGGACACACATGGTGCATCGACACCATCGCGAGACCTACTACGTCGTCAACGAGGGCCGCCTCCTGGAGTTCGAGAAGGGGGAGGCGATCTCGCGCGTACCGAGCGCGACCGAGCAGCAGATGGCCTTCCGCTTCTCCCGGTTCGGCGAGAAGGGAGTCCAGCTCGACGAGACACTGCGCGGCAAGCTGGCCGTGGCCATGACCACGGGCACGGGCGGCCGCGACCCCGACTCAGGGGACTTCGGGACGTCGATCCCGGCGGGGTTCACGTACCTCGGGCAGTTCGTCGACCACGACCTGACACTGGACCGCACCCAGGTGGGGATCGGCGAACCGGTCTCGGTCGAGGATCTGGTGCAGGGGCGCAGCCCCGCGCTCGACCTGGACTCGCTCTACGGCCTGGGCCCGGACCACGCCAGCAGCGCCCGCTTCTACGAGTCCGACGGGCGCCTCAAGATGGGCACGACGCTCGGTGTGGGCTTCCCGCCCGAGTCGCTCGCCAACGTCGACCACGAGGGCTTCGACCTGCCGAGGGCCGGCGAGGCGGCCGGCGGCACCCGGGCGGACAAGCGCGCCCCGCTCATCCCGGACGCGCGCAACGACGAGAACCTGGCCGTCGGCCAGCTCCACCTGGCGTTCATCCGCTTCCACAACCGCGTCGTCGATCAGCTGGCCGAGCGCGGAGTGCCCGAGCACCGGCTGTTCCACGCGGCCCGGGACGTTGTCGTGAAGCACTACCAGTGGATGTTGCGCACCGACTTCCTGCCGCGCATCGTCGACCCGGACATCGTCGAGCGGGTCTTCACCCGAGGGCGTAAGCACTTCGAGCGGCCCGGGTACATCCGTCCCGGGGATCTGCCGACGATGCCCGTCGAGTTCTCCGTCGCCGCCTATCGGATCGGGCACAGCATGGTGCGCGGGGCCTACCAGTGGAACAGCGTGTTCCGCACGGGCGGACCCGGCGACATCGCCACACTGGGCCAGCTGTTCCGGTTCAGTGGCACGGCGGGCAACCTCTCGCCGGGCCCGGACGACCTGAGCGACCTCGACGACCCGAACTCGGGGGCGAGCCTGCGGCTGCCGAGCAACTGGATCGTCGACTTCCGCAGGCTGTTCGACTTCGGTGAGATAGGCCGGGACGACCTGGCCGTGCCCGAGGGCGAGTTCAACGAGACCAAGCTTCTTGACACGCTCCTCGTCGACCCGCTGGCCACGCTGCCCACCGGCACCTTCGGCGGTCTCGGTCGCCCGGCCCCGCCGCCGATCCAGCGCAACCTCGCGTTCCGCAACCTCACGCGGGCCGCGATGGTCGAGCTGGCCACCGGGCCGCAACTGGCCGCCCAGATGGGCTTCAAGCCGCTGACGGAGGACCAGATCCTGCAGGGCAACGGCGGCGCCGTCCTGGAGGGCCTCTCCGACATCGAGCGTGCACAGCTCGTGGAGCACACCCCGCTGTGGTTCTACGTCCTGCGTGAGGCCGAGGTGAACGAAGCCCGCCCCGGCAGCCTCACCGGCGTCGGCGGCACCCTCGTCGCCGAGGTCTTCCACCGCGCGATCGAGGGCAGCCGGAGGTCGATCGTGAAGCACCCGGGCTGGCGCCCGAGCCTCCCGTCCCACCGGAAGGGCAGGTTCACCATGACGGACCTGCTGCTCTTCGCCTTCGAGAACGACCCGGAGCTGCTCAACCCGCTGGGCTGAGCGGTACGGCCGTCCGGCGCGGACCGGAAGGCGTGACTCGACCTCGCTGTCCGGACCGTGGGCGCTCGCCTGCGGCCCGGACAGCGGGGCCCGGACAGCGGGGTCCGGCCGGCGGTGTCCGTCGGCGGGGCCGGTCGACGGGTGTCCGGCCGGCGGGGCCGCTGCCACTACAGTCCGAACAGTGTGGGGTCCGTCGCCAGAGCCCGGAAGTGCTCCCGGGGGTCGGCCACCAGCTTGCGGATCTTCAGGTCCATCAGGCCACCCACGCCGGTGATCTCGGCCGCCACGGTGCCGTCCGTCCTGCGCACGGTCTGCTCGATGCGGAACGTCTTGCCCTCACCCCACACGAAGGCACACGTCACCTCGACCTCGTCACCGGCCAGCAGCTCCCGCCGATAACTGATCGTCGTCTCCAGCGCCACGGGCCCGACCCCCTTCGCCATCAGGTTGGCCTGACGTATCCCGGCGGCCTGCAACAACGACCACCGCGCGTGCTCGCCGTACTGGAGATACACGCTCTGGTTCAGGTGCCCCTGCACATCGGTCTCGTACCCCCGCACGGTCACCGGAACGGAAAACGGCTCGGCCATGACTTCCCCCTACCTACGGCAATACGGCTCTACGGCGAACAGGACGACGCCAGCTTACTGAGCGCTTGCTCATGCACTATGCCCGCCTTGGCGAGGCCAGCAGATACCGTCCCCGCGTACGCGGATCCGTGTGCTCGCCCACCTGCCATCCCGCCTGCTCCAGCGTCGCCGCACAGGCCCGCAGCGCCTCCGCGTCGGGCTCCCGTACGGCGACGGCCTCCGGCTGGGGAGTGGCCCGCACGCGGTAGCCGCCGCCCGCCTGCGCCGCATCCGCACCCATACCCGCGGTGTCCGGACCCGCCGGTCGATGGCCCGCGGCCTCCAGCGCCAGCGCGGCGGCCCGCACCAGATGTGCTCGCTCCCAGCCGCACGGGCGGTCCATGGCGCCGCCCGGATTGGTCATCCGGCGCAGCTCCAGGAGCCCTTGCCAGGCGCTGTGCACCTCACGGATGCGCGCCGGCCCGGTGGCGGCTGCCTCCTCACCGCCGACCTGTGCGGCGAAGGCGCCGGTCTCGGCGGGGGCCGAGGCGGGGGCGGCGGTTTCCGGGACCGCCTCCGGGGCTTCCGCCGTCTCCCGCACGCGGTGCCCGGCAGGTGTCAGGAAGTGGTCGTGCGGCGGGCGCGGATGCCGGAAGGCCAGCCCCCGCCTCACCAGCGCCGCGAGCTGTGTCTCCGTACCCGTCAGCCGCCCGGTCACGGGCTCGGCGGCGTCGATGAGCCGCCGCTGGGCGGCGGTCGGCGGTCGTGTCACGGCACCCTCCCCTCCTCACCCGAGCCGGCCCGTGGGTCGACACATCCCGAGAACGACGTCCGAGAACGAACCCGAGAACGAACCCGAGAACGACGTCCGAGAACGAACCCGAGAACGAACCCGAGGACGACGTCCGAGGACGACGTACGAGAACGTGGATCAACCCACTCGAAGACTACGAGGCGGGTCTGACATTCCACCCCGCGACGACCGGACGCCCGTGCTCCGTGCCGAGTCGGCAGACCGTGCCCGTGGCCAGCTGGAACAGCGCGCCGCCGGAGGCGGGCAGGTTGAGATAGCGGGCGGTGAGGACGCGCAGGAAGTGCCCGTGCGCCACGAGCACCACGCTCCCCTCGGTGTTCGCCAGCGCCGCGTGCGCCTTCGCCAGCATCCGGTCGGCGCGAGCCCCGACGTCCTGCGGGCTCTCCCCGGGATGCTCCGGCGGTCCGGGCACGACTCCGTCCGTGAACAGGAACCAGTCCGGCCGGGTGCGATGGATCTCGACGGTCGTGACGCCCTCGTACCCGCCGTAGTCCCACTCGACGAGATCCGCGTCGACGCGCTCCCCGGCGAGCCCGGCCAGCTCCGCGGTCTCCCGGGCCCGCTTCAGCGGGCTCACGAAGACGGCGCCGATGCGGTGCGAGCCGAGCAGTGGAGCGAGCCCGCTCGCCTGCTCACGGCCGTGGTCCGTCAGTGAGATGTCGGTCCAGCTGGTGTGCTGCCCGGACGCCGACCACTCGGTCTCACCGTGCCGCACAAGAAGAAGGTCACCCATGCCCCCAGGCTACGAGCCCGCCGCACCGGCGACACATCCACGCCTCACAGGGCACGAGCCCACCGCTCCAACTCCGTGAACTCCTCCTCCCGCAGCCCCCGGCGCGGATCGATCCGCAGCAGCAGCGCCGGCGTGTCGTGGTGCTCGGCCACATGCCGTACGTCGAGGTCGGTGATCATGTCGTCGACCCAGACGAACGGCCGTCCCGCCGCCCACTCCAGGACCCGCCGGGTCTTCCAGTACAGCCCGTCCGCATCCGTGACGAAGAGGTTGCCGAACTCGATGACCGGCAGATCGCGCGGCAGCCCGATCACCGGCCCGATCATCTCGTTGGCCTCGTGCATCCACGTCGTGGCCCACGCCAACTCGTAGGGCAGCGCGAGCAGTCGCTCCCCGTGCGCCGGGTTGAGCCGGATCCGCAGGCCCCGGCGCAGCCGCCGGGACCCCGGTTTCTGCCGTGAGGACCAGTTCGCGGGGTGCACCCGGCGGGTCACATAGCCGCGCGGACGCCACAACCGGGCACCGAACGGGTTGAGGGGGCCGTCGACGTCGAGAAGAAGCAGCGGGCGGTCAGTCATGGGGAAGGGCTACCCATCTCCTGCACACGCCGATGCCCGCACCCGCTGCCGACTATTGCCGATATCCGCTCAAAAACCGCCCGATCCTGCTGATCGCCGCGTCCAGGTCGTCGGCGTGGGGGAGGGTGAGGATGCGGAAGTGGTCGGGGGTGGGCCAGTTGAAGCCGGTGCCCTGGACGACCTGGATCTTCTCCCTCAGGAGCAGGTCCAGGACGAACCTCTCGTCGTCGTGGATCTTGTGGACCTTGGGGTCGAGCCGGGGGAAGGCGTAGAGGGCACCCCTGGGTTTCACGCAGGAGACGCCGGGGATCTCGTTGAGCTTCTCCCACACCACGTTGCGCTGTTCGTGCAGGCGGCCGCCGGGGGTGGTGAGGTCGGTGATGGACTGGCGGCCGCCGAGCGCGGCCTGGATGGCGTACTGGGCGGGCGCGTTGGCGCACAGGCGCATGGAGGCCAGCATCGTCAGGCCTTCCAGGTAGTTGCGGGCGTGCTGCTTGGGGCCGGTGACGACCAGCCAGCCGGAGCGGAAGCCGGCGACCCGGTAGGTCTTCGAAAGGCCGCAGAAGGTCAGGACCACCAGGTCGGGGGCGAGCGCGGCGGCCGAGTGGTGGACGGCGTCGTCGTACAGGATCTGGTCGTAGATCTCGTCGGCGAAGACCATCAGGCCGTGGCGGCGGGCGAGGTCGAGGATGCCCTCGATGATCTCCTTCGGGTAGACCGCGCCGGTGGGGTTGTTCGGGTTGATGATGACGACGGCCCTGGTGCGGTCGGTGATCTTCGACGCCATGTCGTCGAGGTCCGGGTACCAGTCGGCCTGCTCGTCGCAGAGGTAGTGGACCGCCTTGCCACCGGCGAGGGTGGTCACCGCCGTCCAGAGGGGGAAGTCGGGGGCGGGGATCAGGATCTCGTCGCCGTCCTCGATCAGCGCCTGTACGGCCATGGAGACCAGCTCGGACACGCCGTTGCCGAGGAAGACGTCGTCGACGTCCACGTCGAGGCCCCGGTCCTGGTAGCGCTGGGCGACCGACCGGCGGGCCGAGAGGATGCCGCGGGAGTCCGTGTAGCCGTGGGCCTGCGGGAGCATCCGGATCATGTCCTGGATGATCTCCTCCGGCGCCTCGAAGCCGAAGAGCGCGGGGTTGCCGGTGTTGAGGCGCAGGACGCTGTGGCCCGCCTCCTCCAGTGCGTTGGCGTGCTCGATCACGGGGCCGCGGATCTCGTAACAGACCTCGCTGAGCTTGCTCGACTGCCGGAACTCCATGCGCCTAGCCCTCCGGTTCGTTGTGTTGCTTGGTTTTACCAAGTAGGTGCTTGGAAAGTCCAACGACATGTCTAGACTGCGTCCCATGTCACCTCGTCGAAGCTACGACCAGTACTGTTCCGCCGCGCGGGCGCTCGACCTCGTCGGTGACCGCTGGACCCTGCTGATCGTGCGTGAACTGCTGGCCGGGCCGCGTCGCTACACGGACCTGCACGCGGACCTGCCGGGCGTCAGCACGGATGTTCTGGCGTCGCGACTGAAGGACATGGAGCGGGACGGTCTGACGACGCGGCGTCGGCTGCCGCCGCCGGGGGCGGCCTATGTGTACGAACTCAGCGGCCGGGGACGGGAGTTGCTGCCGGCACTGCAGGCGCTGGGGGTGTGGGGGGAGAGTGCGCTCGGGGAGCGGCGGCCGACGGACGCGGTGCGTGCGCACTGGTTCGCGTTGCCGTTGTTGCGGGGGCTGGAGGGTGGGAGCGCCGGGCTTGTCGAAGTCCGGCTGGAGGAAGGGGAGTTCCACGTGTGGGTGGGTGCCGAGGAGGGGCCGGTGTACGGGGAGGGGCCCGCGCCCGGGGAGGCGGACGTACGGCTGTCGCTCGACGCGGACACCTGCGGTGCGCTCGGCCGGGGGGAGCTGGGGTTGCGGGAGGCGGTACGGCAGGGGCGGGTCGGGGTGGTGGGGGAGGGCGCCCTCGCCAAGGAGTTGCGGGATGCCTGAGTGAAGGGACGTGGGATTCGTCGTCGGCCACGGGTCCGGTGGGGGCCGGTCGCGCAGTTCCCCGCGCCCCTGAAAAACCAGGCCCCCCGCCCCTGAAGGACCAGGTCCTGCGGGCCTGAAAGGCGACGGTCCTGTGGGCCTGAAGGGCCACGGTCCTGCCGACCTGAAGAACCACGGACTTGCGGGCCTGAAGACCCACGGACTTGCGGGCCGAAAAGCACGGGGCGCAGCCCCTGCTTTTCAGGGGCGCGGGGAACTGCGCGACCAGCCCCCACCGGACCCGCGGATGGGGTCGACATGGCGCGGTCGGCCGCGCAAGGCCCGCCGAACCGACATGGTCCGGCGGGCCCTTGACGGAAGGTCAGGCTCCCGGTGGGGGCACCCTCGCAGGTCGGCCCGCACCCCGTGTCAGCGAGTACCCGCCGATGCCCGCCAACGCCGCCAGCGCCGCGCCCAGGGCGGTCCAGAGCCAGCGGTCGCTCCACCAGCCGGAGGCCCAGCCGTCGTCGGGTTCGAGGGAGGAGAGGACGGCCTCGGTCGAGGAGTCCTCGTCGTCCTGCTGGGAGGTCACGGCGATGCCCGGGACCAACGGCTGCGCCAGCGAGCCGTCGACGGCCGCGGCACCGCCGATGTCCTTGGAGTCGGCCTCGACCTCGGTGTCGACGGGCAGACCCAGGTCGGCCGTGGCCAGCCGGGTCGTGGTGAGACGGACGTAGTACGTGCCCGGCAGCGGGTCGTCGGCCCACTGCTCCGACCAGGCACGGACCGTGCGCAGGGTGCAGGACAGCTCGACGGCGGTGGCCGCCGCCCCGGCGGTCCGGGTCTGCGCACCGTACTGGCAGGCCTGGCGGCGCCGCAGTCCGTCGTACACGTCGATCTGCCAGGTGGAGGAGGACTGGGCCCCCTCGGGCAGCTTGACGGTCGCCCGTACGGTGGGCCGCTGCCCGGCGTCGGCCGGGAACGACCAGTACAGGTAGTCGCCGGTCGAAGCGCTCGCCGTCGCGGTCTGGCCCTGCTCGAACTCCGTGGCCGTACGGAAGGAGGTGCCCGCCTCCGTGGGCGCGTCACCGTCCTCCGAGGGGCTCGCGGAGGGGGTCGAGTCGGCCATCGCCGGGGACACGGCCAGGCCCAGCATCAGCAGGGCGACGCTCAACACACGTGTGATCCGCATCAGTTGGTCCTCCAGACCGCGACCCGCCAGCGTGACAGCCAGCCCCACAACACACCCGCCAGGAACCCGACGAGCACCAGCACACCGAGCAGCCACCAGCCGCGCCCGAGGCCGAAGGAGGCCACATCGGCGGCCTGGTCGGGCCCGTCCACGACGTCGACGGTGATCTCGAGCGGCAGACCGGGCGTGGTCTTCACACCACTGGCCGGCGAGTAGGCGTGGGTCACCTGGAGACACACGGACTCGGCGGTGGACTCGTCCTCCTCGTCCTCGGCCTCCGCCTTCGGGTAGCGCAGACCGGTCGAGATGGCGTCGGTACGGCCGTTGCCGGCCGCGTCGCCGCGTACGATCTCGCGGTTCTCGGTCGTCACCGCGCGCAGCAGCACACCGTAGTCCGGGTTGACGTCACGGTCGGTCGCGACGCTGACCGAGGCGCGCAACTCCTGACCCGGCTTCACGTCCACGCGATACCAGCGCTGCCGGCCGAACTCCTCGCGGTCGGTGTACAGGCCCGACGTGAGCGTGGGTGCCCCCGCGCACGCATCGGCCCCCTCGACGGCCTTCGGCACGACCACCGGGTCGGCGGCCCGGTCGACCAACTGGTTGACGCGGTCGGTGAGTTCGTCGCGGTGCTCGATCGAGGTGTACGTGCCGCCGGTCGCCTCGGCGATGCAGCTCAGCTGCAGCCGCATCTTGGCGTTCGGGACCAGGCCGAGCGTGTCGATGGTCAGGCCGATGCCCTTCGCCGCGATCTCACGGGCCACCTCGCACGGGTCGAGCGGGGCGCAGGTGTCCTCGCCGTCGCTGATCAGCACGATGCGCTTGGTGCCCTCACCACCCTCCAGGTCGTCGGCCGCCTTCAGCAGCGCCGGGCCGATCGGGGTCCAGCCGGTCGGCGTGAGCGTCGCGACCGCCGTCTTCGCCTCGGTGCGGTCCAGTGGCCCCACCGGGTAGAGCTGCGCGGTGTCCTTGCAGCCCGTCTTCCGGTCGTCGCCGGGGTAGTCGGCGCCCAGGGTGCGGATGCCGAGCTGAACCTCCTCGGGCGTGGCGTCCAGCACCTCGTTGAACGCCTGCTTCGCCGCGGCCATGCGGGACTGGCCGTCGATGTCCTTCGCCCGCATCGAACCGCTGACGTCCAGCAGGAGGTTGACCTTGGGCGCGGTGGCCGTGGTCTCGTCGGCGACGGCCGTGGACGGGACCGCGATCCCGGCCGTCAGGACGGCGAGCAGGACGAACACCCCTGCTGTCAGCCGTTGTCTTGTGATCATCGGCGGATCCTATTGATCCAGAGGGCCGCGCTTCAAAACGAGACCGGCCGTTCACCGGACGGACAGCGAGCCCGGCCCCACGAATCCTGCCCGCCCAGCCCCCGCGAACCTCGCCGCTCACCGCAGCGGACTCGGTACCTCCGCCCAGATGTCGCCGGGCCGCTCCGGCGAAAGTCGCATCAGCGTCAACGCCTTCGTCGGTACGGGCCCCTCCAGCAGCGTGCCGAGATCGGGGGTGCGCGGCAGATCCCGTACGGCGGTGGAGAGGGCCTCGCGCAGTACGGGCGTCGAACCGGCCGTGGCGCCGAGTGTGCCCGTGATCAGGGCGCCGAACAGCTTGCGGCGCAGGGTGGTCTCGTCGTCCGTGATGATCCGGCCGGTCATGGCCGGGGCGGGAATGCCGTGCCGGGCGAGGCGGGCGGGGCTGACCCGGATGTCCGCGAGGTCGCGGTAGACGAGGCGGCGTGGGGCACCCGACGGGGACAGGACCACCAGGAGGTTCTGACCGTGCGCCTCCAGGGCCACGCCCAGGTCGAGCAGCCGGAGGGAGACCGTGAGCGCGAGTCGGGTGAAGTCCGCCAGCCAGGACGGGGACCGGGGCAGCTCGGTCGCCGCGAGCGCGGCCACCGGCACGACCCGTTCGCCGGTCGCCGTGTCCGCGTACGTCTCCGGCGACTCGCGCAGCACCGCCGCCAGATCCGGCGAACCGGCGGTGACCGCGCCCAGGGTGCGGGTCACGTGCAGCAGCCCGTCCGTGCGGGCGGCGACCTCCGCCATGAAGTCCGACACGATCGCCGACGTCTCGATCGAGTAGACCGAGATGTCGCGCACGGACGAGGTCAGCCGGGCGCTCAGCGCGGTCTTGACGTGCGGCCCGCCGTCCGGGAGGGCGAGGGTGCGCAGGGACATCAGCGGATGGGCCTCGATCACCTCCCCCAAGGGGCACTTGAGCACATGGGCCGCCTGCCACGGATGCACCGGAACCAGCACCCGCCCACCGTCCCGCAAGGCCTCCGGCCACTCCCCGACGACCGACGCGTCCTCCACCGGCGCCAGCCCCAGCCGGACCACCTGCCGGTGCTCGGGGCCGTAGGCGAGCTGGTCGCACGCCGAAAAGCCGGGCCGGGAACGGCAGTTGGGGTGGAAGGGATGCCCGTCGACGATCAGCTGCTCCCACTCCCAGCTCGCCCTTGGGGATGAACTTTCCAAAGGGGTTGTAAGAGCCGCCTGGTTGGCGCGGGACAGCGCCAACGAGGCCACGCTGTGGTCGAGTTCGACGGCAAAGGCGGCGCTGTGCGGAACGGCCAGGGCAGTCATGAGCCGCGCCGGACGATCGTAGGACCGCTCGTCGAACCACACCTCCTCGACGTGCGCGGAGGTGCCGTACGGGTCCACGGCCGGGCCGTGCACCCGGCGGCCGTCGGCGAGATGGAGCGTGACCCCGTCGCCTCCGGCCGCGTCCCGGCGTACCACCCAGGGCAGCGGCTCATGGACGAGGCCCCGCCACAACCGGGACAGCACGGCCGCTCGGGCGCCGGGCAGCGCGGTCGTGTACGGCAGCGTCAGATCAGGGCGTACGGCGCCCAGCTCGGCGCCGAGCGCCGTCTCGGCGTCGGACAGCGGGTGACGGTCCACGGACGGGCTCCTCGGGTGCGGGGGCGGTGTCGGGCGGGTACGGAACCCGCATCGGAACCTGTATCGGTATCGACATCGGTAGGGATGCCGGTTCGGACGTCGGGATGGGGGTCGGGATGGGGGTCGGGTCGAACGTCGGTATTCGGTATGGGGGTCGGGTTGAACGTCGGCGTACGACCACTGCCCGCCCGCCTCCGTCGCGACGCATGACGCATCGCGACGGGACACCACATGGCCGCTTCGCGACGAAGCGTGACGGGCAGACATACTGATCACGAGTGCACCGTAAGGAACGAATGGACCCTGTGGACGCCAACCCGCCCCGCGACAGCATCGCCGCCGACGCCCACGCCGCCGCACCGCTGCTCAACTGCCTTCTGCGGGAAGCGGGAGAGCCGGTCGAGTCGTCGAGCGCGGTCGCAGTGCACCGTCTCAAGGGCAGCGGTCGGCTTCTGCGCGTACGAGGCACCCGCCGCCCCACCCACCCCGAGGTGCGCACGGCGGGCACCTGGCACCCGCTCACCCACACCGAACTCGTCAAACTCACGGCCGAGGAACTCCGCGCCCGCACCGGCCTGTCCAACTCCGAGCTGCCCGCCGAGATGCTGGACAGCCGCGAGGCCGTGGCCGCCATCCTCACCGCGCGCGCCCACGCGTCGGCACCCGAGGACCCGTACCGGCGCTCCGAGCAGTCCCTGATCACCGGCCACCCCTACCACCCCGCCCCCAAGGCCCGGGGTGGCGGCCCGGTCGCCGGCTGGCTGCCGTACGCGCCCGAGGCGTACGCCCAGTTCCCGCTGACACTCCTCGGCGTCCGCGAGGACACGGTCGTCGAGGAGGGCGACACCACCGCCCTCGACACGTTGGGCTCGGCCCCGCCCGGCTACCGGCTCCTCCCTGCTCACCCCTGGCAACTCGGCCTGGTGAGCGAAGAGTTGGCCGACGCGTTCGCCGACGGCCGCCTCGTACGGCTGGGCCGGACGGACGGCGAGGTGTGGCCGACGGCGGCGATCCGCACGGTGTACGCACCCGAGGCCGTGTCCGGGACCGGGACCGGGACCGTGACCGTGACCGGGGCCGGGGCCGGGACCGTGGGTGCTCTCGCGTCCGACCTCTTCCTCAAGTTCAGCCTGGACGTGCGGATCACCAACGACATCCGCCGCCTGTGGCGCCACGACCTGCTCAAACTGCGCCGGACGGACCGGGCGGTCACCGAGGCCTTCGCGGGACTGCCGGGTGCCTGGCTGAGCGACCGCGGCTACCGCACCGCCGACTTCGCCTTCGAGGAGCTGGCGGTGCTGGTGCGGGACGGCCTGGGCGGCCATGTGACGCCCGGCACGACACCCTTCCTGGCGGCCGCTCTCACCGAGGGCACCGAGGCCTTCCCGGGCAACCCGCTGGCCCACGCCGCCGACCCGGAGGCCTGGTGGGAGGCGTATCTGCGCGCGGTCGTACCCCCGGCTCTCGCCGCCTTCCACGACCACGGTGTCGTCCTGGAGGCCCACCTGCAGAACACCGTCATCGCTTGCGACACCTCGGGCACGCCGGTGCGGGCCGTCTACCGGGACGCCGAGGGCGTGAAGCTCCTCCCGGACGTGACGCGCGAGGCGGGCTGGGAACGGCTGGTCTACTGCCTCTTCGTCAACAACCTCCTGGAGATCGCGGCAGCCCTGGCCGAACACCACCCGGAGGTCGACCCCTGGCCCGCCGTACGGAGACAGTTGGGGCGCCACGGCGACGTACCCGAGATCGGGGACCTCCTCGACTCGCCCACACTGCCGGGCAAGACGAATCTGCTGCTGAGGTGGACGGGCGCGGACGGCGCGGACGCGCGGTATCTGCCGCTGCCCAACCCGATCCGGCGTACGCCCGGTCGAAACAGTCGGTCTTCTGCCTGATCTGCGGTGGCCGGTGTGCTGCGCGAAGTGACCGCTGAGTGACCGCTGTTCGATACGTGACCCCACTCCGGCGGGCGGCTCCGTCCCCGGGACCGTCGAGCCCGACGACTTGGCTGCGGGCACGCTGAGTGCCTGCGCGCAGGGCCGCCGTGCCGGCCGGCGGCGTCCGGCCGGTTGGCGGCGTCCGGCCGGTTGGCGGCTTCAGGCCATGGCCGAGCCCTGGAGCAGGAGCTGGGCCACAGCGATACCGGCCACCACGATCGACGCGCGGAACGGCCACCGGTCCCGGGCGCCCGACGGCACGGCCGTAGCCGCGACCGCGACGGTCCCTGCGACCGCCGCCAGCACCCAGCCCGACATCTCCGCGGTCCCGGGCGGCCCCGCGACGACCAGGCCCACGGCCGCCAGCATCACGAACGGGGCCAGCCATCGGCAGGCCGGCCGGCCCAGCCGCTGAGGCAGCCCGCGCACACCGGTTGCGAGATCGTCCTCGATGTCGGGAAGGACGTTCACCAGGTGCGCCCCGACGCCCAGCAGCGAGCCCGCTGCCACGGCCCACCAGGCGGGCCAGGAGGGTGACGGCAGACCGAGGGTGACGAAGGCAGGCAGCGAGGCGAAGCCCGCGGCGTAGGGCAGCGGTGAGAGCAGGGTGTGCTTCCACCGCAGGTTGTAGGCCCAGCCCGCCGCCACACCGCCCAGGTGTGCCGCTCCCGCGGTGGTGCCGCTCAGCAGGGACAGCGGCACGCACAGTCCCAGGGCCGCGCCGGCCGCGACAGCCACCGCGCGGGGCGGGAGTTCACCGGTGGCGGCCGGCTTGTCGCGGCGTCCGCAGGCCGTGTCGCGTCGCGCGTCGGCCGCGTCGTTGCACCAGCCGATCGACAGCTGGCCGGCCAGCACGGCCGCCGCCACCGCCGCCGACCCCGCCACCCCGCGACCCGCCGCCCCGGCCAGAGCGGTCACGAACACCGTCACGGCGAACGCGGGCTCCACATGGCAGGAACGCAGCAACGCCGGGGCACGGTGCGTCGAACGGGAGGGAACCCCAGACGGGTGGAGAGACACGCATGCAAGGTAATCGGGTGCCCGCAACGAGGAAGGTATTACCGACATGCGTGTCCCCCTGATCGCCGACCCTGCCCCTGCCCCCGATCCGTCCCCGCCCACGACACCGTGTCCGGCGACCGTGCCCGCCGCGGCGAGTACGATCGCCGCCGTCACCACCGCGCTGCCGCCGCACCGTTACGCCCAGGAGGACCTCACGGAGGCGATCGGCGACCTGTGTCTGCCATCGGGGGCCGACCGCGCCGTACTGCGCCGCCTGCACGCGTCCGCAGGCGTGCGCACCCGTCACCTCGCCCTGCCGATCGAGCGGTACGCCACTCTCGGCGACTTCGGTCGGAGCAACGACGCCTGGCTGGCGGCGGGCCTGGACCTGGGCGAGGAAGCCCTGACCGGCGCGCTGAAGGAGGCAGGGCTCGAACCGGCCGACGTCGACCTGCTGGTGTGCGCCTCCGTCACCGGCGTCGCCGCCCCGTCGCTCGATGCCCGCCTGGCCGGGCGCATGGGGCTGCGGCCCGACGTCAAGCGACTTCCGGTCTTCGGCCTGGGCTGCGTGGCGGGCGCCGCCGGCCTGGCCCGGGTGCACGACTACCTGCGCGGCCACCCCGACGACACCGCGGTGCTGCTCACGGTCGAACTGTGCTCCCTGACGCTCCAGCACCGCGACGACTCCCGCGCCAACCTTGTCGCCGGCGCCCTGTTCGGTGACGGCGCGGCAGCGCTCGTCGCGCGAGGCAGTCGCAGTGGCGGCGGGCCGGGGGCCGCCGGACCCTCGGTGGTGGCCACGCGCAGCCACCTGTTCCCGGAGACCGAACACCTCCTCGGGTGGGACATCGGAGCGAGCGGGTTCCGCGTCGTGATCGATGCCGGTGTCCCTGGCATCGTTCGGGACCACTTGGGCCGGCACCTGCGGGACTTCCTGGCCGAACACGGCCTCACCATCGACGACATCGGGAGCTGGGTGTGCCATCCGGGAGGCCCCAGGGTCCTCTCCGCCGTCACCGACACCCTCGGCCTGCCCGGCGACGCCCTGGACTCCGCGTGGCGTTCCCTCGCGACGGTGGGGAACATGTCCTCGGTCTCCGTCCTGCACATCCTGCGGAGCATCCGGGAATCCGGCCGCCCCCGGCCCGGTACGTGGGGGCTGCTCCTGGCGATGGGCCCGGGATTCTGTGCCGAACTCGTCCTGCTGCGCTGGTGAGGGATTCCCATGCCCTGGTACACGCTCCTCGTCCTCGCCGTCGCCGCCGAACGCGTCGCCGAACTCCTCGTCGCCCGGCGCAACGCCGCCTGGACCCTCGCCCGCGCCGGCGTGGAGTACGGCCGCGGCCACTACCCGGTGATGGTCGTGCTGCACACGGGCCTGCTCGTGTGCTGTCTGCTCGAACCCGCGCTCGCCGACCGGCCATTCCTGCCCGCTCTCGGGTGGCCCATGCTGGCGCTCGCCGTACTGGCCCAGGCCCTGCGCTGGTGGTGCATCACCACACTCGGGCCGTACTGGAACACCCGGGTCATCGTCGTGCCCGGAGCCCGGCTGGTCGGCGCCGGCCCCTACCGCTTCCTGCGGCACCCCAACTACGTCGCGGTCGTCGTGGAGATCGCCGCCCTGCCCCTGGTGCACTCCGCATGGCTGACCGCCACAGTGTTCACCGCCGCCAACGCGGTACTGCTCACGGTCCGGGTCCGCTGCGAGAACACGGCCCTCACCCAGGCGGTACCCGCGTGAGCCGATCAGACGGCCTCGGCCCGGCAGGGCCGGCAGAACTCACGCAGGTTGTCGAACGGCTCGCGACGATGGCCATGCACCCGCCGGGACCGAGAGGTCACAACCCTACCGAAGAGGGCTGCGGAAGGATGGTCCTCCAATGAGCGGCGGCCACGACCTGCTGATCGTCGGAGGCGGGCCGGCCGGCCTCGCCACCGCCCTGCACGCCGCGCGCGCCGGCCTCGACACCGTCATCGCCGAGCCACGCCGGGCCCCGGTCGACAAGGCGTGCGGGGAGGGCCTGATGCCCGGCGCGGTCCGCGCCCTCACCGCCCTCGGCCTGGACGTCCCCGGCCACCCCATCACCGGCATCCGCTACGTCCAAGGACCCCGCCAGGTCCAGGCCCCGTTCCGGCACGGCCCCGGCCTCGGCGCGCGCCGCACCACCCTGCACGACGTCCTGCACCGGGCCGTCCTCGACGCGGGAGTGCCCGTACTGCCCCTGCGCGTGGCGGACGTACGACAGGACACCGCGGGCGTGACCGTCCCCGGCACCGGGCTGCGCGCCCGGTGGCTGGTCGCCGCGGACGGCCTCCACTCACCCGTGCGGCGCTCCCTCGGCCTGGAGGTGACCACCCACCACGCACCCCGATACGGGCTGCGCCGGCACTACGCGGTGCCGCCCTGGACGCCGTACGTCGAGGTGCACTGGGGGACCCACGCGGAGGCATACGTCACTCCGCTCGGCCCACGACTCGTCGGCGTCGCCCTGCTGACGGCCCGGCGGGCCCCCTTCGCCACCCAGCTGGAGACCTTCCCCGAACTGGCCGCCCGCCTCCCCCCGACAGCGGCCGCCACCGCGGTGCGCGGCTCGGGACCGCTGCGCCAAAGCGCTCGCACCCGCGTCCACGGACGGGTACTGCTCGTCGGTGACGCCGCCGGATACATCGACGCGCTGACGGGTGAGGGCATCTCCCTCGCCCTCACCGGCGCCGAGGCCCTGGTCACCAACCTGCTGCGCGGCACACCGAGCCGCTACGAAACCGACTGGCGGCACTCGACCCGCCGCCACCGCCTCCTGACCGAACTCCTGGTGAGGGCCCGCCAGCAGCCCGCACTCGCCCCCCGCATCATGCCCACCGCCGCACGCCTGCCCCGCCTCTTCACAGCAGTCGTGAACGCTCTGGCCTGAACCAGGCGGTACGGCCAGTGTCCGACTGTCCCCATCGAGTCAAAACCCGGCAGATCACCCGAACCGAAGAGAGCGACGCCACCGGGCGACGCCTCTCCACGGCGGAACAGGGCACACATCGCCCGATGCGGCACCAGCTCGGCCTGGGCCCTGTTCTGCTGGTCAGGAGCGGTGACCGGCAGGACAGGGCCACCCCGCACGGTCGTCATCGGCCGTGCCATCCCGTACGTTGCCGCGCAGGTCCCCGGTGCGGTTGTGATGCCTGCCGTGTCGGTGGGAAGAAGAGTGGGCAACCAGGGAGGCTGTGGTGGCGCGTGATCGGATCGGACTGGCCGAGGTGCTGACAGCGGCGGAGAATGCCGCGCCGGTGGGCTCCCTCGACGTCGTGGCGCGTAATCTTCGCGACCGGTTCGGCGCACGGTACGTGTCGTTCCTGTTCGTCGACGTCGTCGGCCGACGCCTGCTGCGCGTCAGCGAGAAGGCGGCTGCGCAACAGCAGCGCCACGAGGATCAGGTCCCCCTCGACGGCAGCGTCTACGACGAGGTCCTGCGCACCCAGAAGCTGGTGCAGGCGCCGGAGGGTGAGCAGGGGCTGCGGGTGCTCGCCCCTGTCACCAACCGCGGCGACGCCATCGGTGTCCTGGAACTGTTCCTCACCCAGGTGACACAGGACGTGCTGGAGCAGGTGGAAGAGGCTGCGCACGCGCTGGCGTACATCATCGTCACCGACCGCCGGTTCACCGACCTCTACCACTGGGGCAATCGCACCACCTCGGTCAGCCTGGCCGCGGAGATCCAGCGCCAGCTTCTGCCCTCGGCCCCTTCCTGCGAGGCCGCCGAGTTCGCCCTGGCCGGCGCGCTGGTCCCGGCCTCCGACATCGCCGGTGACACCTACGACTACTCCCTCGACCACGACGCCCTGCACCTGTCCATCACCGACGCCATGGGCCACGACGTCGACGCCTCGCTCATGGCCACCCTCCTGGTCAACGCCTCCCGCGGCGCCCGCCGCGCCGGGACCGACCTCGCCGAACAGGCCCGCCAGACCCACCAGGCCCTCCTCGACCACGGCCGGCGGACCTTCGCCACCGGCCAGCTGCTGCGCATCGCCCTGGACGGGTCCAGCGTCCAGCTCGTCAACGCCGGCCACCCCTGGCCGCTACGGTTGCGCGACGGCACGGTCGAGGAACTGCGACTGGCCGTGAACCTACCTTTCGGCGTCGCCTGGCAGGGCCCCTACCAGGTGCAGGACCTCGACCTGCGCCCCGGTGACCGCCTCGTGCTGTACACCGACGGCATGCAAGACCGCCAAGCGCAAACAGTCGACCTGCCCGGCCTCCTCCGGGCCACCGCCGCCGAGCACCCGCGCGAGGTCGTGCGCACCCTGGTCGCCGCGGTCGCCGACGCCTGCAACGGCCGTGTGAGAGACGACGCCACGGTCCTGTGCCTGGACTGGTACGGCCCCTGTTCCGGAGGCGGCCGCGCGAACGCCGGAGCCGGCTCGGCCGTGTCGTCGGAAGGCGTCGTCACGGCCCCGCGGTAAACATCCGGGCCCGACCGTCCCGTCACGGGACCGGGCCGGGTTGCGGCCGGCGAGCGGCGCTGCGGTCACCCGCCTTCGGAGCAGGGTGATCTCGTCCGGCACTCAGGTGCCCTCTTCGAGGGAGCAGGCCCACGCGATTTGGCGGGCGGAGTCGATGACGGCGGCGGCACACGCATCGGCGGAAGCCCCGGACCGGCCCGAGCAGCGCTTCAGGTGTTCAGGGCCTGCTCGATCGTGGGGTGGCAGGAAATGAAGGTGTCGACGCCGACCAGCGTCAGGACACGCAGGACGGACTCGTGGGCGCCGGCGATGCGCAGCCACCCCTGCGCTCCACTCACCTGCCGGTGGACGGCGATGAAGACGTTGATGCCGCTGGAGTCCATGAAGGTCACACCGCTGAGGTCCGCCACGATCCGCGGCGGCGGCACCGTGCCGTCCTCGCACAGCAGGGCTTCGCTGAGGACGTCCCTGACGGTGTGATCGATCTCGCCCCGCACGGTCACGACGCGGACGCCGTCGACCACGCTGGGCTCTACGGAGAGCCGGTCTGGCCGGCCGGTCTTCTGGATGTCGGTCACCGTGTCCTCGACTGCGCTTAGGCTTGCCCTTCCAGGGTGTGCGCGGATGATTGTGCCCCAGCGCCACGACGGGATGCGCCCAGGCGGCTGTGCCGAACGACACCCCTGGTGGCATGCATGGCACCATCGCGGGTACTGGCGTGTGTGTGAGGGGGGAATGAGGGCGGGACACGTGGGATCGAATGCCGACGGCGACGGCTGTACCGGGTCGGATGCGTACCTGATGCGCGCCGGCTACGCCCTGGCCGGAGACGACGGCTGCATCGCCGACGCCCGCCACCACGCCCTCGCCTTTCTCGACCAGGCCCACGCCGACCACCACCTGCCCGTGCCCGCACGCGCGAGGGACCTCACCCAGCTGGTGGTCAGTGAACTGGTCACCAACGCCCGCAAGTACGCCCCCGGCCCCGTCCTGCTGGAACTGCGCATCACCGCCGGCAGCGTGGACATCGTCGTCTGGGACAGCGACCCCACGGTGCCCGCGGCCCGGGCCGCTGATCCCGGCAGGATCGGCCAGCACGGACTGGAGATCGTCAAAGCCGTCACCGAGGGTCTCTTCATCGAGCAGGAGCCGGTCGGCAAGCGCGTCACGGCACGCATCGCCCTGGCCGACCCGCCTGCCGGCGACGCCACCGCCCGCAGGCCGTCGTAGCGCCCGGGCCCACCGGGAGGCCGGGCCGGTATCGGCGCGGCCACCCCGGGATGCGGAGGCGGGACCTGTCAGGCCGGCAGCCATCTCCCTGACAACGGCCGGCGGCGACCTTGAGCGGGGGCGGGCAGCGTCACACGATCAGGGCCACTGCCATACCGATGAGTCCGATCGCCATCAACACCGCCACCACCATGATCAGGACGACCGGCATCGGCCCCCAACCTTTGCGCAGTGCGGTCACCTCCGGATGGGAGATTCCGGAGGTGCCCCCTTCGGCGGGTGGTGTCTCACCGGGTGGCACACCGCCGCGTGGTTCGACTCCCGGGGCTCGCCGTGGGTCGGGATCAGGAGTCGTCATGGCGCGCGCTCCCTTCGGGGGCTCAGCTGCTGGTGACTGATTTCAGCGGGGGCCCGATCTCCTCGGGCCCATCCTGTGGGCGAGGACGTGTCACCTGTTGGGCTTCGTGGAGCTGATGTCGCCGAGGGCCGACTCGGGGTCGCGCTCGATGGCCAGGTCGCCGAGGGAGACGATGCCCACCGCGTGCTGCCCTTCGTCGACGACCGGCATACGGCGGACCGAATGCTCACGCATCAGTTCCACCGCACGGCTCACGTCGTCGTCGGGTCCCACCGTGACGAGATCGTCGCTGCACGCGTCCGCCACGGTCGTGCGGTTCGGATCGCCACCCCCGGCCACCGTGCGGACCACCAGATCGCGGTCACTGACCAGCCCCCGCAACCGCTCGCCCTCGGTGACCAGAACGGCACCGATGTCCTCGTCCCGCATCATCCGGGCCACGACCGCCACCGAAGTCTGCGGCTCGACGGCCACCGGGGCACTCGTCATGACGTCGCTGACATGCTGAGTCATGGGAACCATCCCTCCGTGGAGTGGACGGTGCTTTCACCGCCGCTCAGCCTCCCGAGTACCCATAAGCGACAAAACCCCACACGGTCACCGAAGCCGTGTGGACGAACGGCAGACCGATCCGTCCGGCCGGGATCAGTTTCTGCGGGTGAAACCAGCGGCGGCCCGGCCTCGCAGCCGGGCTGCCCCACGCCCGTCAGTGCCCCCCTTTGTCCTGCTCGTCAGCCCTCTTTGTGCCCGCCCATGACCTTGCGTACCGCGTCCTTGGTGCGGTCCATGAGCGCGGCGACCGGGCCGAGCGCCATGTTCGCCGTCGCCGACTCGACACCCGGGTGGGGTCGGGTGGGTGCCATGGCTTCGGCGGCCTTGACGGCCTTGGCCATGGCGGCGAGGTTGGTGACGTCGGTGCTGCGGCGGATGTGTGTGAACTCGTAGCGTTCCTCGGCCCGCGCGTGCTCCTGGACGTCCTTGCGGAGCTTCATCAGCATGGGCATGAACTTCGGGTCGTCGGTGTCGATGTCGTCCAGCGCGGCCAACGTCTCCTTGGCCGCCCGTTCCTCGGCGAGCCGGTCCTCGACGACCTTCGCACCGCCGGACAGGGCCCGCCGGGCGAAGGGGTGGACGACCTCTTCCTCGGCGGTCTCGTGCACGGCCAGCAGCCGCACCAGACGGCGGAAGGCGTCGCGGCGCTCCTCGCCACTGCTCGCCTCGACCTCGTCGAAGAGGTTGCGGATGTCGCCGTGCTGCCGCATCAGCAGCGCCACCACGTCGTTGTCCTTGGCCCGGTCGTCACCGGCCTGCGGGGTGTCGAGCTCGGTCATCTCGGCTGCCCTCACTTCTCGCGCATGGCGGGGTCGGGGTGCTCGCCCTCGGACTCGACGCGGTACTCGCGGCCGAACATGTCGTCGTGCTCCACCATGACCCGCTCGCTGGGCGGCGCCTCGCCGCCGTGGATCTGTTCCTGCATCGCCTCGAACCGCTCGTGCGCCTCGCGCACATAGCCGGCACCGAGCGTGGTGAGGTCCATCTGGGTGTCCAGCAGCTCCCGCAGGTAGCCCTTGTTCGGCTCGAAGGTGAGCACGTTGGGCAGTTCCGGGGCCAGCACGGAGGCGGGGTCGCGCCCGTCGTGCCGGCGCATCAGGTCGCAGGCGGTGTGGAGGTGCTCCAGCTCCATGTTCAGGTGCAGCTCCCAGATGGCCTTGACCCTGGCATCGCTCTCCTGCTCCATGAAGGAGTAGTAGAGGTAGCACTCGTTGTACTCGTGGTTGACCAACTGCTCCCACCACGTCTCACCCGGGTCGACGAGGGACTCGTAGTGGGTGACGTGCTCCTCCTCGATGAGCCCGATCTCCTGGTAGAGCTGACGGGCGATCGGCTCCATGTAGGTGGGGCCGGTGTTCATGTAGAAGTTCATGGTCTGCTGCTCCGCCGACATGACCGTCAGCGCGTGCAGCTTCGACAACGGGTTCGTCTCGTCCTTGGCGTACGCGTCGCGCACGTTGTCGTACGGGTCGCGGTGGTGGTACTTCGTCGGCCGGCCCGGCATGACCTCCGTCAGCCCGTCGACGATCGACTCCGCCTTGCGGTGCTCGATCATCTCGTACAGGTTGGCGTACCGGTACAGGTGGTCGAAATCCTCCAGGACGCCGAACTGGTACGCCTGCTTCAGATACGGATCCGGCTCCATCCGCGCCACCCACGCCGTCAGGTCCACCGCGACCTGCTCGTACGCGATCGTCGTCTCCAGCACGGAGGAGACGCCGGGCAGCAGCCAGTTCACCACCTTCTGCTGCTGTGCCTCGATGTAGCGGGTCCGGGCGAGCTGCCGCTTGACCTCCGGGTCGACGGTGTTGCGGGCGAGCTGGTGGCTGAAGAGGATCGCCTCGACCTCGATGCCGTTCATCGTGATGATCCGGCACCGGGTGTACGGGTCGCAGTGGTCGGGGTCGATCGGCTGCACGTTCAGCTCGCGCCAGTTGCGCAGTTGGCGATCCAGGGGGATGCCCCGCTGTTCCAGAGGATTGAATGTCATGGATGTGCTCCTCGTGAAAGCTCCGGGGGACGACTGGGCGTGCGAAGTACCCCCGACTCCGCGTTGCGTGTCCGCGACCCAGGGCTTCGCAGCCATGTTTCAGCCATTCGATTCCCCCGGCCACGGCACACGCCCGGACGGCTGAACCGGTCCTCCCTTCGAGCACGTGGAGGGGCTGTTCGGCTGAACCCCGGTGGCAGGACGAAGGGCCGGAGCAGCGAGCCGAGGACTGTGCCGGGATGGTGGGGCGGCGGAGGTTCTGTTAAATACGTACGGGTTTACGGCGATCTGGTGGGTACCCGGGGTTCACCGGGGACGCGGATCGTGGACCCCTGACGAAGGAGGCGGGTATGACCGACCGGACCCAGACCACCCTGGAGTCGCACCCGGACATCCTGGAGATGCGGGAGCGCCACGCCCGGGCCGAGCGGGCGGCCTCGACCCAGCAGGGTCAGGCCGTCGAGGCGCTGGCCCTCATCACCGGCCTGTACCTGGCCGCATCTCCCTGGATCGCGGGCTTCAACGATTTCGGCACCCTGGCCATCAACAACCTGATCACCGGTATCGCCTACGCGTTCCTGCTGAGCGGATTCGGCCACGCCTACGAGCGCACGCACGCCAGGGCGTGGGCAGCCGCGCTGCTCGGACTCTGGACCATCGTCGCGCCGTGGATGGTGGCGGGGAACGTGGACACCACGCGCACCATCGTCAACAACGTCATCGTCGGCGTCCTCGGACTGCTGCTCGCGCTGGCCGCGAGTGCGGCGGCGAAGGAGACCGACAGGAGCGGTCGTGGCCGGACCGCCCGGACGGCCGGTTGACACACGGGCAGGTGCCCCACAGGCGCTCATCCGTACAGGGATGGCGCAGTCCCGAGGCCGTAAAGGAAATAGCGCAGTCCCGAGGCTGCGGCCGGCACAGTCACCGTCGGCCGCAGCCTCGGGTTCTGCGCGCTGGGGGTACCGCCGGGCCGCCTGATGTCCGATGCGCCCCCCGTTCGCCCTGTTTGCCGTCTTCCCGGGTGGGGACCCGCCCGCCATGAGTACGACGCCACGCCGCCTGACCGGGCGGAACCGGGTCCTGTCGCTGCTGGACCGCCTGGAAAGGGAACCCCGGGCGGATGCGGTGATCGACGCGCTCCGGCGGAAGGTGCGGTCCCTGCCCCTGGGACGCGGCAGGGACCTGCTGCACGGAAGGTGGCTGGGACACCCGGTGCATCCGTTGCTGGTGCAGGTGCCCATCGGCACCTGGCTGTCCGCAGCGGTGCTCGATCTGCGCCCCGGCCGCTCGCGCGAGGCGGGACTGCTGGTCGGGGTCGGACTGGCCGCGGCTGCCCCCGCGGCCCTGGCGGGGGCCGTCGACTGGGCGGAACTGCACCGCCGGCAGCAGCGGACCGGCCTGGTGCACGCTCTGGCCAACTCGGCGGCAGTCGGTCTGTACGCCGCCTCGCTCGCCTGCCGCGTCAAGGGCCGTGCGGGAGCCGGCCGGGCGTACGGCTTCCTCGGGCTGACGGCGGTCGGCCTCGGCGGCATGCTGGGCGGCCACCTTGCCTACCGGCAGGCGTCCGGCGCCAACCACGCGGAAGAGGTGCCGCAGGTCGTCACGGAGGGCTGGCACCGGATCGGGAGCGTGAGCGAGTTCCCCGTGGGCCGGCCGGTGCGGCGCAGTGTGGACGACGTGCCGGTTCTCGTCGTGCGGGAACCCGGCGGGACGCTCCACGCGCTGGCGGAGCGGTGCAGTCACCTCGCGGGGCCGCTGTCCGAAGGCACCGTCGCCGACGGATGCGTCCGGTGTCCCTGGCACGGGAGCGTCTTCCGGCTCGCGGACGGCTGGAACGTACGTGGCCCCGCCACGGCGCCCCAGCCGCCCTTCGACACCCGGATCGTCGACGGCCACGTGGAGGTGCGCCTGCGCGAACAGAGCCTGGGGGAACGCACGGAGAACGGGCCGGAAGCGGACCTGCGGAGGAAGGCGATGGAGGCGGGCAGGGCCAATGGACACAGCAACTGACAACCGTCTCGCAGGGCGACTGCACCGGCTTGTCGAGCGTACGGAACGACGCTACTCGGCAGGGCAGGACCGGCCGCTCGGCGGCTATCTGGTGGCCATGGCGGGATTCGGTGCGTACACGGCGGCCTGGGCCACGGCGGTGCGACTCCGCGGGCGCCCACTGCCCGAGCGGCCCGAGCCCTGGGACGTCGCCCTGACCTCGGTGGCCACCTTCCGGCTCAGCCGACTCCTGAGCAAGGCGGCGGTCACCAGCCCGCTGCGGGCGCCCTTCACCAGGTATGTCGGCCCGCAAGGCCCGGCCGAACTGCATGAGGAGGCGCGGCCCGAGGACGGCAAGGAAACCGTCGGGGAGCTGGTGACCTGCCCCTTCTGCATGAGCGTCTGGGTGGCCTCGACCCTGACCGCGGGCCGACTGCTCTGGCCGCGCGCGACGCGCACCGCCATGGGAGCGCTCGCGGCACTGGCGGGCGCGGACGCCCTGCAACTGGCGTACGGCGCACTGATGGGCAAGGCGACGGGCAGCGATTGAAGGCCTGCCCACGAGCGGACCGCCGACGAGGGTGAAAGCGCCTACGCCGGGTACTCGGCGGGACATGATCAAGCGCGCGCTGGCGGGCTCTCGAACTCCAGTCCCGTTCACGGCGCCTCCCTTCGCGGGAAAGACCGAGTACCCCGGCCCCGATGTTCCTACTCCGCGCCGAGGGCACCGCCACGGGGGCGGCCCCCCTCACAGTTTGCGTGGCTCGTCGTTCCTGGCCGGGTCGGTGATCTCGATGCCAGCCGGGAGGAAGCCGCGCTGTCCCTTGTCGGCCAGCTGCTGCAGGTGCTCCTGGTAGCGCTCCGGAGAGACGACCTTGACGTTGAAGAGCATCCGGGCGTGGTCGACGCCGCAGAGCTCGGCGCACTTGCCCCGGTAGGTGCCCTCCTGCGTGGGCGTCACCTCGAAGACATTGACGTTGTGGCCGGGGAAGACGTCCTGCTTCATCAGGAACGGCAGCACCCAGAAGGAGTGGATGACATCACGCGAGGACAGCACGAACCGGACCTTCTCGCCCTTGGGCAGCCACAGGGTCGGACCCGGGTTGCCCGTCTGCGGGTTGCGGGCGCCGGGGACGCCGACGTCGAAGACACCCTCGGCGCCCGGCGGGAAGGCCCTGCGGTATCTGTCCGGAACGATGCCCATGGCCGGGTCGGCCTTCGCGTCGCCCGTCTCGGCTCTGCCGTCCACGTCCTCGACGTAGTTGAAGGCCCAGCTCCACTGGAAGCCGACCACACCGACGGTGTGAGCGGGCTTCTCGGAGAGTTCGAGGAGCTCGGCCTCGTCACGGGCAGTGAAATAGAACAGCACCGAGACGATGATGAGCGGGACCACGGTGTACAGCACCTCGATGGGCATGTTGTACCGGGACTGCGGGGGAACCTCGGTTTTGGTCCGGCTGCGCCGGTGGAAGATCGCCGCCCAGAGGATCAGCCCCCACACCAGCGCGCCCACGGTGAGCGCGGCCGCCCACGAGCCCTGCCACAGGGAAAGGATCCGCGGTGCCTCTTCCGTGACCGGGGTGGGCATCCCGAGGCGGGGGAAGTCCCGCCATGTGGCCTCGCAACCAGAGGCGGTCGCCAGGACCAGGCCGACGGTCAGCGCCTGCAGTAGCGTCCGACGTGTCCGACGCATCGGACGTCGCAGCGATCGGTCACAGCCGTTGGGACTCACGTGGTGCCTTCCCGAGCGTCTGAGCCCGCGGACCGGGGCGCCCGCGACCGTCGCACTGGTCGGTCGTCGGCCCCACACGGACAGAATGTATGGATCTTTATGCGGACAAAACACTACTGAGTGTCACATCGGCAAAGTGTCCAACGCGCCGTCGGCGCTCTACTCGTGAGGTGGCGTTCGATCCAGTCGGCGACGGAGGCAATGCACATCTCGTCGAGACCGGCGTGCCTACGCCACCCATCTGTCCGTGCTGAGTGACGCCTTGGGCCGTGCCCACCAGGAGGGGCTGAAGACGATGCGCGTGCCGGGGCAGCGTGGTCTCCTGGCGCTCGACATCGCGGCAGCTGGGAACAGGTGGGATGCGGAGGAAGCAACCCGGCAGTTCCATGCCGCATACGCGGCACTGCTGCGTCGTATGCGGCTGACGGGACAGCACATCTGCTTCAGCAGCGGGGACAGCGCGGCGCGCAACACCATGGCCATGCCGTGGGGCATCTGTCCGCCCCAGCCGGCACAGTGTGCTGGCCTCGTCGCTGATGTTCCCGTCTTCTCCGTGGCACTGTCGTCCGACGACCTCGTTGAAGAGCTTCGCAAGCATGGATTGAATGCCGAGTGGGTTCTGCAGGACGGAGCCGAGATGGGAACAGCCCAGCCTGTCCTGATCATTCGAGGGCAGGGCCCGTCAGGTCACGATGGCTGGAGCAGGGCTCGAGCAGCTCATGCTGGAGCTGAGCGATCTGCAGGCCTGGGCGCGCGGCATGGACCAGCTGCTTCGGAAGGGCAGAGCCGGCCGACAGCCGTGGCCGTACTTCGTTGATGAGTACAAGGTGTGGGCCTGACGCCGTTCGCGTAGCAGGCTGCTCCTCGAAGGCGACGTGTTCCCGATGACTCATCATGTGGAGTGCGTGGAGATTCCGGAGCCGGCCGCGAAGGGGCTTGGAGGGGCGTAGTCCGGTGGGTGGCTCTCCGCGCTAGCTGTCGGACGTCGTGCGTCGTCGCGTCAGTTGGATGGCGATGCCCAGCGTTGCCAGGCCGGACAGGGCCATGGCCGTTCCTGCGCCAGTGAACTCGGCGATGGTTCCGAACGCGACAGGGCCCAGGCCCTGCGACGACATCATTCCGGCGGAGAGCAGGCCGAACGCCTGGCCGCGTGCTGTTTCCGGGACCGCGTCCAGGAAGGGGCGTTGGAGGCCGAGTCCGTAGGCGAAACCCGTCCCGGTGATCAGGAGGAGCACCGCGCACACCACCCACGGCGGATCGACGGCGAAGATGAGCAGCGGCGCGCCGAGGACCGTCACCAGCGCGGGGACCAGGCGTTCTCGTGCGGCGGGGGCGAGGAAGCGGCCGACGACCAGGTCCCCGGCGAGCATGCCGACCGGCAGACAGGCGAGCAGGGTTCCCGTGGAGCCGACGGACATGCTCTGACCGCCCGCGAACGGGACGACCAGGCTCTCGGCGCCGGCGACGAACGCGGAAGGCAGCCACTGGGCGAGTAGCAGCGTCCGTACGGTCCGGTCGGCGAGCAGTTTTCCGCTCTCCGACCAGCTGTGGCGGAGCACCGACGGACCGGAGCCGTGCCGCGGTGTCTCGGCGGGCCCGGGCAGGTCGGGCAGTCGTACGCGGACGGCGATCGCGGCGACGAGATACGCACCCGAACTGAGCAGCAGTGAGTTCCGCGGTCCCAGCGATGCGATCGCGACACCGCCGCCGGCCAGGCCGATCAACTGGGCTGCGGACGCGGACATGTTGGACAGCGAGCGCCCGAGGACGTAGGCGTCGCCGGTGAGCGTCTCGGCGACGAGCCGTATGGACACGCCGCTGAAGACCGGGGTCAGACAGGCCACGGCGGCGAACAGGAGCAGGAGCACCGGCACCGGCAGGTGAACCAGCCCTGCCGCGGCAGCCGTTGCGCAGAACAGGACGTGGCCCGCGACGACGAGCAGGCGCGGGCGGACACGGTCGGCGAGCGAGCCGAGGAAGAGCGAGCCCGCGAGCTGCGGCAGGAAGCCGACTCCGAAGGTCAGGGCGCCCAGGAGCGGTGAGCCGGTCGTCGTGAAGACCAGCACCGACAGGGTCATGATCCGCAGTGAGTCGGCGGTGACCGTCAGGGTTCTGGTCACGAACAGCAGCCGGAAGCGCGGATTCGCCAGTACTTCCCGGTAGGTGGCGTGCCGCTGCGAATCGGGGGTGGTCGTCACGGGGGTAGCGTGCCGGGGGTGCCGTGGTCCAGTCCACCGTCGTGCCCGGGGCGGGACAAGAACCGGGACAGCGGTCCCATCATCCTGGGACGTGTGATGCCGGAGAATGGCGCAGCGTGCAGGTGCCTCCGGCCTGGTATCCACGTTCCTCCACCGGTCCTGAGGTGCTGATCCGCCTGCCCCACCTGCTCCGTCACCGACTGAAAGGGATAGGACATGCTGATCGACCACATCGACGTACCCGAGCTGGCCCCTCGGACGTATCTCGAGGAGGAGGCCCCGGACGTGGCCACCGACTCGCCGGCGGAACGGGCCTGGCTTCCCTCCTACCAGGCTGCACTGACCGCCTGACGCACCGGGCGCACCCGGCAGGGGCGGCGTCCCCGCCGGTGGCGCCGCGCCTGCCTTCTGCGCCTGATACCGAAGGACGGTTCGTCGTGTGGTCCGAGCTCCCCTCCACTGGTCTCCCCTCCACCGGCCTTTCCTCCTCCGACGCGGTGGCCCGGGCCGACACCCTGCTCTGTGCCGACCGGCAGTTCGGCGACTCCGCAGCCGTCGGTGAGCGCAACTACGCCCGTTTCCGGCTGGGGTTGACCATGCTGGCCCGCCGGGACGACACCTGCGCGCAGGCGCTGCGTACGACGGCCGCGGAGCCGGAGGAGCGGCTGCGTCCGCTGTTGTTCGACCCGGTGCTGCGGCACTGCTTCGAGGACGACATCCTGCGCCTGGAGAACGGCACGCTCGAGCGGAGCGCGTTCGGCCGGTACTTGGTCGAGTACAGGGGCGAACGGCCGGTGACCGACCCGTCCTCCGTGGGACCCTGCGAAGGCCTCACCCAACCTCGCCGTCGCGCCTGGCCCGGCCTCGGGAACGCGTGGCTCCTCACCGAGTTGAAGCCGCGTGACCCGGTGGACGAGATGCTCGGCGAGCGCCTCATGGAGCTGTACCGCGACGCGCTCGGTGACGGCCCCGCGCAGGTCCCGGTCAATCCGACGAGCGCCGACCGCGCCACCCTGCGGGAGGGCGCGGAACTCCTCGCGTCGCTGATGCCCGCGGCGGGGGCGAGCGTGCTCGGGCACATCACCATGGTCGGCTTCACCCGCCGGCAGACCCAGGAAGGCCCTCTCCAGTCGATGTCCGGTGGTGACCCGCTCCCGTCGTCGGTGCTGATGGCCCCCGAACGCTGTACGAACCCGTGGCTCGCCGCCGAGAGCCTGTTGCACGAGGGCTCCCATCTCAAGCTCTTCGACGCGTTGCGGACCGGCTCCGTGGTCAGGAACGCCACGGAGCGGGTTCCGATCCCGTGGCGCATCGGGTCCTGGACGGCCATCCGGGTGTTCGTCGCCCTCCACTTCTACGTGCACCTGCTGGTCTTCCAGGCCGCGGCCGCTGCCGCGGACGAGGCGGTACGGAAGAGGTTCGGCCCGCCCCCGGCGGCCGAGGTCATCGACGAGCCCAGCCCCGGTACCCCCGCCGCGCTGCGGGGAAGCCACCGGACCAGCGCGGAACGGGCCCGCTACCTCGCCGAACGCGTCCTGGCGCTGCCCGAAGAGGCGTTGACCGAGAACGGGCACCGGTTCGCGCGCTGGCTCCTCACCGTGCTCCACCTGGTGGACGGGGACGCGCCGACGCCCCAAGACCGTGCCGAGACAGCGGCCCGGCCCCCCTCAGCCACCGTGTCGCTCACGGGCGTACTCCAGCGGGTCACCCCAGTGGACGCATGCGCCCTGCCCAGCCTGGGGCAGCTCGTCGTCGGCGACGCCGCTTCGGCCCGGATGCACTGGCTCAACTCGCGCTCGTGGACGGTCTACTCGCTGTGCGACGGGCGGGACCTCGACTCGCTGCGCACCGCGTACGCCGACGCGGCCGGACTGTCGGCCGGCTCCGCCGAGGTCGATCGGCATGTGAGCGACAGCGTGCGGCAACTCGTGGCCGCCGGCCTCATCACCCGACGCGGCTGACGCTTTCGCTTGAGGGGGTCCCCGACAGCCGTACGGAAAGAATGGCCTCCGAACGGCTGGAGGCGTGAATCTTCGGCAGGATGGCCGAGACATAATTGCGTACGGTCTTCTCCGAAATGAACAACTCCCGTGCTATCCGGCGGTTTCCGTAGCCGAGGGAGACCAGTCGCAGTACTTCCCGTTCCCGATTGGTGAGCGCCGGGAACTGAGGGGTCTCGTCGGTTCCCGCCAGGCGCATGAGAAGGGCGGAGAGACTGTCGCCGATCCGGGGGCCGAGTGTGACGCAACCCCGTTGCACGGCCCGTACGATGCGCAGGAGGTCCGCGGTCTCCGTGTCCTTGAGGAGATAGCCCGTCGCGCCGGCCATCAGCGCGGCCAGCAGGAGGCTGTCGTCGTCGTGCTGCGGGGACACCGCGACGATCATCCGTGTCGCCGGGCACTGCCGATGCAGTCGCTGGAGCAGTCCGACTCCCGTACCACCGGGCAGGTCGAGGTCGACGAAGACCACCTCGGGCCGCTGTTCGAGCACCGCCCGCACCCCCGCGTGCGGGTCTCCGGTCGCGCTGGGGACGGTGAATCCGTCGCCCTCCAGCGCGGCCCGTAATCCGTGCAGGACCAGGGGAATGCTCTCGATCAACACCACGCACGCACCGGCACCGCGGACCGCATCGGCCATCCTTGAGTCCATCCTCACGCCCGAGCACCCGAGCCGGTCCAAAGTCCTTGCCGCAGCTTATCGCGCTACCCGGCTTCGCCCCGGTGCCGTCGTCGGCGCGTTTGCCAACAGCCATGACAGGGAGGGAAGTTGGGTATTTCGGTGGCCGGAAATCCGCTGCCAGGAGCGTGCGCGTTCCATACTGGGGCGGTGCTGGCCTCACTGCGGTTGACGTACCGGGAACCGCTGTGCCCGGACAATCTGTTCGGGCATCTCGCGGCCACGGCGGTGCCGGGTGTGGAGGAGTGGCGCGACGGGGCGTACCGGCGCACACTGCGGCTGCCCGGCGGGTACGGGATCGTCTCGCTGCGGCCCATGGACGGCCATGTCGGCTGCGAACTCGTGCTCACCGACCGCCGTGACCTGCCCGTCGCGGTGGAGCAGTGCCGCCGGATGCTCGACCTCGACGCCGATCCGGAGACCATCGACGGACACCTCCGCGAGGACCCCGTACTCGCGCCGCTCGTCGCGTGGCACCCGGGGCGCCGGGTGCCGGGTACGAACGACCCGGCCGAGTTCGCCGTACGGGCCGTTCTCGGACAGCAGGTCTCCACCGCGGCCGCGCGCACACTCGCGGGGCGTCTCGCGGCGGCGCACGGCGAGCCGGTCGACGATCCGCACGGCGGTCTCACCCGGCTGTTCCCCGAGCCGGCCGCGCTGCTGGGGCTGGATCCGGACGCGCTCGCCATGCCGCGTGCGCGCCGTGACACCCTCGTCGGCCTGGTCGCCGCGCTCGCGTCCGGGGGCGTCGATCTCACGCCCGGCGGCGACACGGCACAGGCCCTGTCAGCGCTCGCTGCGCTGCCCGGGGTGGGGCCCTGGACGGTCGGGATGATCGCGATGCGGGCGCTGGGCGATCCGGACGCGTTCGTCGCCACCGATCTCGGTGTCCGGCTGGCCGCGCAGGGGCTGGGGCTGCCCGTCACGCCCGCCGCGCTGATCCGTCGGGCGCGGGTCTGGCAGCCGTGGCGTGCCTACGCCGTGCAGTACCTCTGGGCCTTCGACGACCACCCCGTCAACCACATGCCCGGCACCCTGCCCACCGCCGCGCCCGGCTGAGATTCCCGCAGCCTTGTCACCGCACCGGAAACAGCGCAGGAAAGGAACCCATGGAAATCGTCGACGACTTCGGACTACCGGTGGCATCGATCCAGCCCGAGGACCTGGAGCAGGATCCCGCCCCCTGGACCCGGCTGGACCGTCCGGTGGCCGTCGTACGGATGATGAATCCGCCACCGGAGACCTGGGACGAACTGGCCCGCCGCGGCTTCGTCCGAAAACCGGCCACTCTCACCTGGCTGGCCCGGCTCGGAGCGAGCGAGCACTCCTTTCTCGCCGGAATTCCGCGCAAGAGCCGTCAGTACGTCCACCGGGCGCGGCGGCGGATGGTGGCGGAGGGTGTCCGGGAGGTCGTGGAGGACCGGGTGTCGGCGGACAGCCTCGACCCGTTCCTGGATCTGTACGAGGACCGGATCGCCGCGATGCGGTACGGCGTGGCGTTCGCACGGCGGTTCCGTACGACGATCCTGGAGGGTCCGGAGAAGTATTTCGGTGTGTTCCTGTACCACGCGGACGAGCTGATCGGCGGGTGTCTGGCGCTCGAAGGCCCGGACGAGAGCGCGATCCGGATCCGCTGGTCCGCCGTCACCGAGCCCGCCCGGCGGGCCGGTTACCCACGGGCCCTGTACTGCACCGCCATGCAGCTGGCCCGCGAGAAGGGATACACGTGGGCGACCCTCGGCGACGACCCGAACCTCTACGGCCACCTGGCGCAGCCGGGCCTGTTCACCTTCAAGAGCCGCATGGGCTTCGAGGCCGTGGCTTCCCAGGACTTCACCGACCCCGGCGCGTGGGACGAGGCCGACCTGGTGCTGTCCCTGGACAGACTGTCGGACCCGGCGCTCATGCTGGAGTACGCCGACGGGACCGGGCTCGGGACCGGCCGTTCGGCACGTCATCCCCTGCGGGCCCGGCTGGTCGTCGGCTCCCCCGTCGACGTACAGCAGTTCTCCGCGGAGTTTCTCTCGGGGACGGTCGTCGGGCCGGTGGCCGGGGGCTGAGCCGGGTGTCCGCCCTCAGCCGTGCGACACCGGGCATCTGCGGGCCGGCGCCCGGGTGCCGAGGCGGGGGTCCGGCCGAGGGCTGATGCCGTCGGCCCGCAGCCGGGCGGCCTCGTCGAGGTGGAAGTCGGGGCGGGGGCGGCTGTCGTCGTAGTAGCGGTGGAAGACCGGGGTGAGCGCCCCGGACATCGGTGGCACGATCCACGACCAGTCCGCCGGGCAGGACCGGCCCGCAAGCTCCTCCCTGGCCAGGTGCTTCAGGAACCGCTCGGATTCCGTGTGGTGGTCGCTGAGCGTGACGTCGGCGCTGTCGAAGGAGTGCAGGACGGCCCGGTTGACCTCCACCAGCGCCTGGTCGCGCCAGAGGGTGCGGTCGCTGGAGGTGTCCAGGCCGAGGCGGCGGCCCACCTCGGGCAGGACGTTGTAGCGGTCGGTGTCGCACAGGTTGCGGACGCCGATCTCCGTGCCCATGTACCAGCCGTTGAAGGGCGCCGCCGGGTAGGAGAGACCGCCGATGCGCAGCCGCATGTGGGAGATGGCGGGCACCGCGTACCAGCGCAGGCCGAGGTCGGCGAACCAGTCGAGGGAGGGGTGGACGATCGGGACTTCGAGGACGTCCTCGTCGGGGATCTCGAACATGCTCAGGCCCTGCTCCCTGGTCTCGATGACGAGGGGGAGCACGTCGAACGGTCTGCCGGGAGGCTGCCAGCCCAGGCGGGTGGCGAGTTCGGCGAGGCCGAAGCCGTGCGGGTCTCCGGTGTAACCGCCCTCGAACCTGAGGTGGCCGGCGTACCGGACGAGCTGTTCGTTCCAGATCAGTACGGGCGGACCGGCGGCGTCGTCCGGGCCGAAGACCGTGATGACCGGCCGGATCCGGCCGCCGTTGGTGGCGGCCCGCAGATGGGCGACGCACTCGGCGGCCACCTCGGCGGCGTCCGTGACGTCTCTGCGGTCGCGCACCTGGAGACTCTGCCAGTAGAGCCGGCCGATGCAGCGGGCGGAGTTCCGCCAGGCCACGCGTGCGCCGAAGGTGAGTTCCTCGGGAGTGTGCCGGTACGTTCCGGTCTCGTCCAGCTGCCGGCGCACCTCGGCAAGGCGGGGATACAGCAGGTCGCCGCGGCCGGTTTCCTGGTGGTACTGGCGGAGAAACGCCTCCGCCTCGCCGAGATCCACCACCCAATTCCCGGAGCGCACTCCGCCTCCCCCCTGACGGATTGTCATCGGACTTCCTCACTGCGGCATTTCGGCCGACGGTAGGGGACATCCTGGAGCGGGTTCGATCGGACGATCATTCTAATTGCTGAGGTCCTCCGCGGCCATGGCGCGCCCGGCCTCGGATCACCATGTCCGATTCCCGCCAGACGTGGGGGCGGAAGTGAGGCAAGAATGTCGGCGTGCTGGATTTCGAGACCTACTACCGGGCCATGGCCAGCAGAGACTCCCGGTTCGACGGGACCTTTTACGTGGCGGTCACCACGACGGGCATCTACTGCCGTCCCGTGTGCGGCTCACGCACACCGAAGCCGGAGAACGTGCGCTTCTTCCGCATCTCCGCGGCGGCCGAGGCGGCCGGCTTCCGGGCCTGCCGCCGCTGCCGTCCCGAGGTTCACCCCTCCTCACCCGAGTGGAACGTGCGCGGCGACCTGGTGGCCCGCGCGCTGCGGCTCATCGCGCGCGGCGCCGTGGACGAGATCGGCGTGGCGGGCGTCGCCGCACAACTCGCCGTGAGCGAGCGCCATCTGCACCGCCAGCTCGTCGCGGAGGTCGGGGTCGGCCCGCTCGCCCTGGCCCTGAACCGCCGCAACCAGGTGGCGCGGCTGCTGATCGAGTCCAGCTCGCTGCCGCTGCTGGACGTCGCCTTCGCCGCTGGGTACTCCAGCATCCGCCAGTTCAACGACGGGTTCCGCGCCGCCTTCGGCTGCTCGCCACGGGAACTGCGCCGCACCGGGAAGACGCGGGGGAAAGGACAGGCCGCGGCGCCGTCCGGGACAGTGGCCGACGGGGCACAGGGGGCGCAGGCCGACCCGCTGGTGCTCCGGCTGCGCTACCGCCCTCCGCTCGCGGCGGCCGCCCTGCTCTCTTGGTTCCGGGACATGGCGCTGCCCGGCGTGGAGGACGTCGGGGACCGCCGGCTCCGCCGGACCCTGCGGCTGCCGCGCGGCGGCGGCCGGGCGGAGCTCGACTTCACCGGCGCCCGGTCGGACCGGGACGCGAAGCACCAGCAGGTGACCGTGCGGCTGTGGCTGTCGGACCTGCGGGACGTCACCGCCGCGACCTCCTCGATCTCGACTCCGACCCCGCCGCGGTGACCGAGGCGCTGGGCCAGGACCCCCGGCTGGGTCCGCTGGTCCGGGCGACGCCGGGCCTGCGCGTGCCGGGCTGCGCGGACGGCTTCGAACTGGCGGTCCGTCTGCTCACCGAGCAGTACCTGCCGCCCGACCAGGCCCGACAGCTGTGCGGATGGCTGGTGGCCCGCTACGGCGAACCCCTCACCGCGTCCGACGGCGTCCCCGCACCTCTGTTCCCTTCTCCCGGGATGCTGGCCGAGGCCGACCTGGCCGGAGCCCTCGCGGAGACGGCGGCACGGACACCGGCCGACGCGAACGCGGGATGGCTCGCGGCCGGCCCGGGCGACCTTCGCGCGGGAGCGTCGGCCGCATGCGCCGCCATACGCACGCTTGCCGGTGCCGTGGCCGACGAGAAGCTGTCCCTGGAGCGGGACGCGGACCGGGAGGCGGCCGTCGCCGCGCTGCTTGGGCTGCCCGGTGTCGAGCCGTGGACCGTCCAGCGGATCGCGATGCACGTCCTGGGCGATCCCGACGCCTTCGACGCGGGCGATCCTGCGGTCTGCGCGGCGATCCGGACCCTGCCCAGGGTGCTCGGCTCACTGCCCGGCCTCCCGGACCTGCCCCGTGACCTGGACGGCTCGGCGCACCGCTGGCGCCCCTGGCGCTCCTACGCCGTCATGTACCTGTCTGCCGCGGGCCGGCTGCCGGCCCGGCACCGGCTCGGCTAGCCACCGGCACGGCGCATGGTTCCCCCGTCCCCTTCGAAAGGCACGCCCAAGATGGACACCGCGACGGTGCCGACCCCGCTCGGCCCGTTCAGCATGATCACCCTGGACCGCGGCATCATCGCCGCCGGATTCACCGACGACCCGCCGACGCTGCTGGCGGAACTGCCCCAGCCGTACCGGGACGGCTCGCCGCGCGTCCACGCCACGCTGGAGCCGTACGCGTCGGGCGTGCGGGCGTACTTCGACGGGGCCGTGGAGGCGCTGGACGACCTGCCCGTCGTCCAGTTCGGCAACGACTTCCGGCTGGCCGCCTGGCAGGAGATGCGCCGCGTCGAGCCGGGTACGTCCGTCAGCTACCAGGAACTGGCGGAGCGGGCGGGCCGGCCCGGTGCGGCGCGGGCGGCGGGCGCGTCCTGCGCGTACAACCTGGTGCCGTTGATCGTCCCCTGCCACCGGATCCGCCGTGCGGACGGGAGCCTGGGCGGCTACTACTACGGCCTGGACGTCAAACGCTGGCTGCTCGCCCACGAGAGCGGCGAACTGCTGCCGCTGGCCCCGCCGCCGGTCGCCCTCGCCAAGACCGCCGCGGCCGGGCAGGAGGGCCAGGACCGGTGAGGGCGTATCTGCGGCTGCTGGGATCCGGGGACTTCGCCAGGGTTTGGTTCGGCGCTTCGGTGTCGCTGCTGGGCGACGGGATGACGCTGCTCGCGCTGTCCTGGCTGGTCCTCAACGACGGCGGCACCGCGCAACTCGGCCTGCTCGGCGTGTGTTTCACCGCTCCCGTGGTGTTGGGCGGGCTCGCCGTCGGGCCGCTGCTCGACCGGTTCGACAAGCGCACCGTGCTGATCGCGGACAGCGTGCTCCGCGCGCTGTGTGTGGCGTCGGTGCCGCTCGCCGCGGCCTTGGGAGACGTACCGACGGCGCTTCCGTTCGTCGTCGCCGCGGTCTACGGCCTGCTGAAGATGGTGCCGCTGGCCGGGTTCCCGGCGGCGATCCCCCAACTGGTCGACGAGCCCGACCTGGACACCGCGAACGCCCTGGAGTCGCTCAGCTTCAGCGTGGCCACCGTGGTGGGCCCGGCGCTGGCCGGTGTGCTCGTCGGCGCGATGGGCGCGCCGAACGTGCTGCTGATCGACGCCGCCAGCTACCTGGTCTTCGCGGCGGTCGTGGCGACCGTACGACGGCCGCTGGCGCCGCCCGGGAAGCGGGCCGCCGACGTCCCGGGCGAGCCCGGGACGAAGACCTCGGTGCGGGTGGTGGGCCGGGACAAGGTCATCGTGGTCACCACGGCCGCGTTCATGGCGTTCAACGTCGCCGACGGCATGCTGCTGATGGTCGTCGGCCCGTGGCTGGCCAAGAACGAACTGGGCGGGGCGTCCGCGCTCGGTGCGCTGATGGCGTCCCTCGCGGCGGGCGAGTTCGTGGGGGCGTCGCTGGCCGGGGCCCGCGCGGGCCGGGGGTCGGTGCGCCGGATCGGCTGGTGCCAGGCGGGCGCGGCGCTCGGTTTCCTCGCCGTCCTGGCCGCGTCCCAGCCCGTGGTGGTCGGGATCGGGTACTTCTGCGTGGGCCTGCTGAGCGCGCCGATGACGGTGTGGGCGCAGTCCCTGCGGATGCGCCGGATCCCGCCAGAGATGCACGGCCGGGCCTTCGCCGCGCTGCGCACCCTGATGCAGGGCACCTCCCCGGTGGGCTCGGCCATCGCCGCACCGCTGCTGCTGCACGGCGGGATCGGCTGGACCGCGGCGGTGATGGTCGCGCTGGCCGGGCTGCCCGGGCTGTGGCTGCTGCGGTACTCGGGTCAGGAGGAGACGCCCCCGGCCGGGACGCCGGCCACCGAGGAGCGCACCGAGGTCGGCTGAGCGGTCGCCCGCACCGCCGGCGGGTGGCCCAGGAAGCCGCGCACGGCGAACTCCCAGCCGTACGCGCCCGCCGTCGGGAAGACCACGATGTCCCCGACCCGCAGCCGATCGGCGGTGATGCCCCTGGCCAGGATGTCCTCCGGGGTGCACAGCGGGCCCGCCAGGGACACCGGGGTGTTCCGCAGCTCCGGGCGTGGACAGGAGTACAGCCAGCGCGCGACGGGCAGCACGGCCGCCTCCACGGCCACCTCCAGCAGGGCGGGCAGCATGAAGTGGTTGATGCCGCCGGCCAGGACGGCGAACCACTCGCCGCCCGTCCGCTTGAGGTCGGTCACCTGGGCCGCGTAGTAACCGCACTCCGCGACCAGCCAGCGGCCGGGTTCGAACACGACCCGCACCCCGGGCGGCGGCACGGCGGCGAGCCGCCCGGCGAAGCGGTCCAGGTCGAACGGGGCCCCGCCGTACGGCGGCACGCCAAGCCCACCGCCCACGTCGACCACGCGCAGTTCGATGCCGTGTTCCCGAGCCGCCGCCGCCGCCCAGCGCAGCCGCGAGAGCACGTGGTCGGCGTGCCGGTCGGCGTCGAGGTTCCCGGAGACCACGTGGAAGTGGTAGCCGACCGGGTCCACGCCGGGCAGCCGCCGGGCGGTGGCGACGGCGTCCGCAAGGCGGTCCTCCCCGATGCCGAACTGGGTGGCCCGCCCGTCCATCCGCAGCGCGCCGTCGAGCGGGCCGGTCGCGGAGTTCACCCGGAGCACCACCGGCATCCGGCGCCCCGCGCGCTGGGCGACGGCGTCAAGGCGGTGCAGCTCGAACTCGCTCTCGATACTGACGAATTCGGCCCCTGCCCGGACCGCGGCGGTCAGCAGCCGGTCGCTCTTGCCGGGCCCGGTGACGATCAGCCGCGACGCACCGCCGCCGGCGGCCAGCGCCGCCTCCGCCTCCTGTGCCGAGGCGACGTCCATTCCGTCGACGACCGGGGCGAGGGCCGCGAGCACCGGCGGGAAGGAGTTCGCCTTCACCGCGTAGTAGATCTCCGCCCAGCCGGGCAGCCGGTCGCGCAGCGCGGCCGCCCGATGGCGTGCCACGCCCGGCTGGTAGACGTACGCGCACACCGGCTCGTCGGCCCCGGCCGCGAGCAGGTCGCGCACCCGCCCGGCCACCGCGTCCGGCACCGCCCCGGCGGGCAGCGCCGGACGCGGCACACCGGGCGACCACTGCTGGGCCGGCCACGGCACCGGCAGGCCCGCGGCCCGGCCCTCCTCCACCTGTCCGGTCATCAGACGTACGACTCCAGACTTCCCCTGCGCCGGATGTCCAGGGTGGCGCAGTGGAACGAGCCGCCGAAGACCGTGTAGTGCTCGAAGGAGCACGGCACGGGCTCGAAGCCCCAGCTCTCGAACGCCTTCATCAGCGGCGTCTGCGACCGCTCCACCACCACGTGCTCCGGGTCGAGCATCAGCACATTCACACTGCTCCACCGGCTCATCAGGCCGCGCTCCATGACCGGCGTGATCACCGGGTCAGGAGCAATGAGTACGTCCCAGGACCGCAGCGCCTCCGGGAGCGAGTCCGGGTCCAGGAACTCCGGGTTGACCAGGACCTTGCCCGGTGCGAGCGGCAGCAGGGAGGTGTCGATGTGCATCGCCCTGGGATAGCGGGAGACGATCTCGTGTACGCGGTACTCTGGGCCGAGGTGCCGTCTGAGCCACTCGACACCCAGGCGGTTGGTGACATGGCTGCGCTCCATGAACAGGTCCCGACCGCAGCGCATGATGTCCGCCGCGTCGAAGACCGGCTCCGCCTCCGTGACGAAGAACTTCATGTCCTCGGACCAGGGCGGCACTTCGTACCCCGGGTGGTACTGGTCGTCCGTCAGCCGGGGTTTCGGGGCCGCCGTCCAGCGGGCGCCGCCCCGGAAGTACTCGGTGAGCAGGTTCCGGTAGGGCCACACCTCGAAGTACCGGTTGCGGTCGGCCATCGGCACCTCGATCATCTCGTCCCCGACGACGAGCAGCAGGTCGCGCGGGTTGGCCACCGACATGCCGTTCGGCACGGACCAGCCCGGGGTGGCGAACGGCCGGGAGAAGTCCGGCGGGTCGGGGCGGCGCACGGGGTCGTGGGCGGCCTCCCGGA